>JAHDHZ010000001.1:25932-73751 GCA_020631045.1 Flavobacteriales bacterium
TTGGTGTTGAAGAGCAATTTTATATTTTCTGGCCTTTAGTTTTAATGCTTTCTAAACCGAAGAATTATTTGAAAGTTTTTGTTGTATTTGTCTTGGTAATTGTTCTTTTAAAAGCACTTTTTTTATTTTGGGCAAATCAAAGTGGATGGCTAAAGACCTTACTTGCCATGAGTAAGTTTGAAAACATGGCCATAGGCGGCATCAGTGCTTATTTGGTGTTTTATAAAAGGTCGAACATTAAGTTTTTATTCTCAAAATTCATGCAATATTTAGCAATTATGCTTTGTATTTGTGCACTTTTTTGGTTTCCTAAAGCTCTTGAAAACATTCAACATATTTTTTATGCATTTGCCTTTAGCATCATCATCATCAATACTGCATTAAATGACAACACTATTTTTAGGCTTGAACACCCCTATCTAAAATGGCTCGGAGAATTGTCTTATGGCATGTACATGTATCATTTGATGCTCATTCCTTTACTTATTTTAATGCTCAATAAAATTGAAGGGCTTTCTTTAATGAGTTTTAATGTCTTATTGTATTTAAGCAGCTTCTTACTAACCATTTTAATCTCTAGATGTTCATATGTTTACTTCGAAAAACCCTTCTTAAAAATAAAGTCCCGATTTATTCGAATTTAGAAATCACCTTACGTGTCTACACTGCATCAAATACAAAATTTTAGAGCACTTTCTAGAGCAAACAAACTTGTTTCTATTGCTGTATTACTCTCTATTTTTATTTATTCGATTGTCTTATTTAAGGCCCCATTTGAAGGATACTTAAGCTATTTGGTGATGTTGGTGTTTTTTCCTTTTTTTATCGGAAAATTCAGAATACCCAATACTTACTTTTATTTCGCCAGTTATTTTGTTTTAATTGGTATGTACAACATTTATGTAGGCAACAATACTCCAGGGGCATTTTTAAAAATTTTCTTGGGGCTATTCATGTCTTATTTGTTTTATTATTTTGTCTTCAGGGCCTATCAAATTAACCTTCAATTGCTCTTTAAGCTTTATCTTTTAGGAGCTTACATCATGGCAGTTATTGGACTGATTCAACTGATTAGTTTTTTATTAGGCATTACCCCTGGCTATGATTTTACGTGGATACTCAACAAAAGTGGCCCAGTACTTGGTGGAAACTTAGGCATTCGTATAAACTCTTTTTATAGCGAACCCTCACAATTTGCCATAACTCAATCTCCTGCAGCTTTTGTAGCCATTTATTCTTTATTACAAAAAGCGCCTAAACATCTGAGCAAATTCAGATCATGGATTATTTTACTCACCTATTTATTTACATTCTCTTCGTTAGGATACATGGGCATTTTCATCATTTTTTTACTTCTTATTTTTAATCTTAGGCTTACCAAATATCTGATTTTCATTGTCCCCTTACTTGTGTTAATTTTTAATCTATTGTACAATTATGTAGATGAATTCAGAATTAGATTTGACGATACCATCTCTGTGTTTACCACCTCAAAATTTCAGCTGGGAAAATCACACGGATCAAGCATCATTTTGTATGACAACTTTCATGTAACGGTTGAAAATTTTAAAGAGAATTTTTTGTTTGGCTCTGGTCTTGGTTCTCACAGTATTGCATTTGAAAAACATTCCATCACTAAAAGCATTAGAAGTTTTGGTTTTGACGGCAACAGCCAAGATGCCAATTCAATGATGCTTCGAATCATCTCTGAAACTGGTTTGTTTGGCATTGTACTTACCTTTTGGTTTCTCTTTAAGTTTTACACGCTCAAAAATGAAGATGATGATGATTTTTGGCTTATTTCAAACAGTGCACTGGTGTTGATCTTGCTTTTTTTATTTAGGCAAGGACATTACTTTATCAATGGCTTTCCGTTTTTTGTGTTTCTGTATCATTATGCCCATCAACAGGCAAAACAAAAGATCTTGACAAACTTTGAGAAGGCCGCTCAATAAATCTCCAAAACACATAACTTGCTGTTAAAGCAACAAGAAACCCAAAGCCAACTACGCCTGCTTTTTGCAAACCAGAGTTTGCAAATCTTGAGAGTATATTCACAACAGCCGCCCCTGTGATGCCGTGAATCAAATACAATGAATATGATATTTTACCAAAAAAATTACCACCTTTTAGGTTTATCTGGCCCAGAAAATGAATGAGTAGTAACCCCAAGTAAGCAATACCCAAATCTAAAAACCCCAAATTCAAATAACAGAAAACTGAAAATAATAGTGTGACTACTAAAAATTCTACTGTTTTCACATAATCATATCTAAACAACACATAAATATTGCCTAAGGCGAAATAAGGCGCCCAAAACGGGAAATTAGCCCTACTGTGCCATAAACTAAGTAAAACAACAGCTAGATAAAAACACATTCTAAACAACAACTTAGAATGCATTGCAAAAGAAAAAAATACTCCTAAAAATATATAATATTGAAATTCTATGGCCAGTGTCCAATATACTTGATTGATCCAATCGTATTGATCGAATAATGAAATCAAATATCCCAAGTGTAAGAAAATAGAATCTATTGAAGGTAGATTTTGAAAAATGGCATGTTGATACCCAAAGTTTCTCATGATTAAAAACACAATACATGCCAAAATTGATACTACATATGGGATTTCTATTCTGATGAACCTTCTAATGAAAAACCATTTGAATTTTTTAAGCCTATAATTTGATTTTATCAATGAAATAGGAATCACCACTGCTGAAATCACAAAAAACAATTGAACTCCTTTTTGGCCATACTTAAACAAATCATAGACTTGACCATCAGAAATAAAATCAATTGTTTTACAAACAAAGTGATACAAGCAAACTAACACTGCGGCAATTCCTCTTAGCGTATTGATCAAAGGTATATGATGCTTAGCCACTTTCATTTAAAATAATTCAATACAGTATTTGCCCATGATAATAAGTTGTGCTGGGCTGCAATGTGGTGACTGTACTGGCCCATTTCTATCAACTCAGAAGGCTCTTTTTGCATGATCTGCTCAAGAGTATTAGTGAGTGAGTCTACCTGTTCTACTTTAAATTTCAGGCCGTTTTGAGTGGTTAAAAACCGTTCACCTGCCCCAATTTGATCACTTAAAACAAGTGGCATGCCTGAAAGTGCAAATTCTTGCACAACAACTCCCCAGGGTTCAAAATAGCTCGGCAAAACAAATACGCCAGCATGACCAATCACCTGTTGCATCTCTGAGGGCTGCAAAAAACCAAAGTGTTTGATTTTTTGATGCTTGATGGGTTTCTCAGGCCCCGTACCAACACAATGCAAGCTCCAATCAGAATAACGATCAGAGAGCTTTATAAAGCTGTCACACAGTGCATCAATGCCTTTGTGTTTTACGTATCTGCCGACAAACAACAACACTTTAGGATAGTTTTGTTTTTTATTTTCAAATGTTTGGTTGTAAATGTTTTTAAAATATTGCACATCACAACAATAAAAACCAGTTTGAACCTCTTGAGACTTAAACCCTAATTTTAAGGCAAATTGCTTCTGTGCATCACCTGCTACAAAGCAATCTGTAAACTTAGGTTTTAACATTACAGCACTGTATAACCTTGAGAGCTGCTGTTTGAAAGAACCAGTCCAGTGGTTGTCAAAAAGCAAAACGGTTTTTCTTTTTTTCTTTCTATATTCTTTAGCGACCTGCAAATAGGGTTTGTGCATCCACCCAGAACAAAAAAGTACTTGAGCATCAATTTTTATGCAAACCTCAAGCAATTCTGTGCTTGTATATTGCTCTCTATTGTAAATCTTAAGTGCACCAAAATCAAAATCGAAAGGCGCTTCTTTATTGATCTTTTTTCTAAATACATGCACCTCAATACCATGCTGCTCTACCAAATACTTTAAACATGCAATGGTATAGCCAGCTAACTCTTCATATAAAACAAGTAATTTCAAGCTAAGCTCAAAATTATAAGAAACTGTTTAAAAAAAGCATCTACCTTTGCCGATATGTGTGCAATAAATGGTTTTATTGATTTTCAAAGTATTGAGCCCAAAGGCACAATCATTGAAAAAATGAACTTGGCCTTGGTGCACAGGGGCCCTGATGCTCAAAATGTATTTTCAAAACAACACACTCATTTAGGGCATTGTAGGCTGTCTATCATTGATTTGGCTAAAGGCTCAAACCAACCTTTTCATTCTTCTTGCGGCAATTACACCATTGTGTTTAACGGAGAAATCTACAATTACATAGAACTGAAAAAACAGTTGCCAAATTTTAAATTCAAAACAAATTCAGATACCGAAGTATTGCTTGAATTGTATGTTGTGATGAAAGAAAAATGTTTAGACTTACTCAACGGCATGTTTGCTTTTGTGATTTTTGAACATCAAACAGGCAAATTGTTCATGGCCAGAGACCGATTCGGCATCAAACCATTTTATTACCACTTAAACAATAAAGGATTTACATTTAGCTCTCAAATCAAAGGTTTGTTGGCCAGCAATCAGTTTGAAAGAGTTTTAAATCAAGACAAACTGCATGAATTTTTAATGCATCAAAGTATCAATGACCCTTATACACTAGTAAAAGATGTGATGAGCCTTCAAAGCGGACACTTTGCTGTTTTAGAACACAAGCAGCTCAGTATTTCTAAATGGTATGATCTTGAAAAAGTGATTCAAAATAAGAAAGCCAACAACTCTGATGCAAAAAAGAACATCAAAGAACTCTTCAATAAGGCTATTGCTTTACGTATGAGAAGTGATGTTGCCTTCGGAGCTTTTCTCTCGGGTGGAATTGACTCAAGCATGGTGGTTGCCAGCATGAGTCAATCAAGTGAAAAACCTGTTAAAACATTTAGCGTTGTTTTTGATCAACAAGCCTTCAGTGAGCAGCAATATGCAGAATTAATTGCCCAGAAATACAAAACTGAACACACCAATATTTTACTAAAACCAGATGATCTACTGGCCATTTTAGATGATGCTTTTCAGATGATGGATCATCCAACAGCTGATGGTATAAACACTTATTTGGTCTCAAAAGTCACCAAAGAGCATGGCCTTACAGTAGCGCTTTCTGGATTGGGTGGAGATGAGCTGTTTGTAGGATACAATCACTTTAAACTAGCTAAAAAAATTGCTCGGTTTCGGTACGTTTTTAGCCTTCCGCTTTTCTTGAGGTATTTGATGATTCAATGTGTTGGTCTGTTTAGCTCAGTTTCTGAAAAACTCAAAGCTGTTTTACTTATTAAGCGCTATGATTTAAGCATAATTTATAGCATATTAAGATCAAACTTCACACCTCAAATGAGTCAGGACTTACTGGTAAAAAAGTCTGTAGATTCAAATACTGGTTTTATTGAACAAAAAGAAAATATTTATGCATCGATCTCATTGCTAGAATTTGACCACTATTTAAAAAATGTACTGCTCAGAGACTCAGATGTGATGAGCATGGCTCACAGCCTAGAAATTAGAGTACCTTTTTTAGATCACAATTTGGTTGAGTATGTAATTGGCCTGTCTGACAATCTCAAAGAACCTACTTGGCCTAAAAAATTGCTTACAGAAAGCCTTGATGGATATTTGCCCCATGAAATTATTCATAGAAAAAAAATGGGGTTTACTTTTCCTTGGAAAATTTGGCTTAAAAACGAACTCAAAACTTTGTGTGAACAACAACTCAAGTTTTTAAAATCGCTTTCTTATTTCAATGCTGATTATATTGATACTTTATGGAACAGATTTTTAAACGATCAAATTAGCTGGTCTAGAATATGGATTTTAGTCTCACTTGGTAGGTGGATGCAAGAGAATGACATTAAGTGAGTGACAAACCTAAAATACTGATCATTGTTGATTGGTTTACTCCTGCTTTCAGAGCTGGGGGGCCTATTCGCTCAATTGAACATTTGATTAACCATCTTTATAAAGAAGTTGATTTTCATGTGCTCACCAGTGCTTATGACTTAAATACAGTTGATGCGGTAATTGGAAAAGAGCATCAAGACCGTTGGATCAGTTTTGAAAATCTTTGTAAGGTTTACTATGCCTCGAGTTCTAGACATTTGATTTTAAACTTCCCCAAAATAATCGATACAAAACAATATCAATCAATTTACATCAATAGTTTTTTCTCTTTTGGGTATAGTATTTATCCTCTTTTGCGTTTGAGGGGTAGATCGAAGTTGATTACTCTTGCTCCAAGAGGTATGTTAGGAGGGCAAGCCCTTGAAATCAAATCTTTTAAAAAAACACTTTATTTAAAGACTGCGAAACTTTTAGGACTCTATAATAATGTACAGTTTCATGCCGCAAGTGACAAAGAAGCGCAAGACATTCAGCTTTTCTTTAAAAAGAATAAAAGATACGCCATTCAAAATCTTTCTGGTGTAAAACCCAATTTCAACCCAAGAACCAAACAAGCAAATGGCTTATTAAATATACTGTTTGTAGCACGTATTTGTGAGATTAAAAACATTCACAAAACCCTTGATTACATCTCAAAACTACCTAAAAGTGTACAAGAATTGATTCATTTTAAAATTGTTGGTCCTATTGAAGATCAGCAATATTATACTTTGTGTAAAAAGCTTGCTGATCAATGTCAGGCAAAGGTCGAATTTATAGGTGAATGCCCAGCTAAAGAGCTTGAAAAATATTACAGATGGGCACATTTGTTTGTAAGTCTTTCGTTGCACGAAAATTTTGGGCACAGCATTGTTGAGGCTTTCAATTACGGACTTCCTTGTCTTCTAGGCAAACACACCACTCCGTGGAATGATCTATCAGAAAAAAATGTAGGACTTAACATTGATTCATTTTCTGAATTTCAAGAAGGAATCACTCATTTTTTAAAAATGGATTCACAAACATTTAATGATGTCTCAAAAAAATGCGCTAATTACTATCAAATTGATGAAAAGGTAATAAAAGCTTACAAGAAAATGTTTTTAAATGACTCTTAACTGCTGACCTACTTTGAGCATTTTATTTCTTGACATGTGGTTTAATTCACAGATTTTTTTGATGGATATGCCATACTCATCACATATTTTGTGCAAATAATCTCCTTTTTTTACGGTATAAAATTCTGCTCCTTTCGGAAAGCATGCAAACCCATACTTTTTACGTTTAACAACTATTTCATTGGTGGTGAGCGTACCGGTTTTAAAATCAATAAATGTTTCAGGGTTTAAGGGTTGGCCTAAAAACCGAGTTTCAAAATGTAAGTGAGATCCTGTTGAATGACCTGAGCTTCCGCCCAAACCTATGAGATCTCCTGCCTGAACACGATCACCTGTTTGTACTTTAAAGCGATGCAAATGAGCATATATAGTTTCAAGGCCATTGTCATGCCTAATGATGATGGCTCTGCCGTATCCACCATAATATTTTGCTAAGCGCACCTTTCCGCTAAAAGCAGCACGCAGCGTATCCCAAACTTCTAAGTCTACATCAATACCTTTGTGCATTTTACCTTCTCGAAATCCGTATCGAGAAGTTACTACACCTTTTATAGGATGTACATAATCATCTAAAAAAAGTTGAAGCGTCGAATCTTTTGAAATAGAAGCGTATTCTTCTTTGTAGGGATTTGCCTTATCGGTATCCCAATGCTCATAAACCTTATCGGTTACGTATTGTTTAGCGGGGCTTCTGAGCTCGTCAATCTTCAAATGCAAAGCCTCAACCAAATCAAAAGGAATAATCTCTAATTCAAGTAAAGAATCAATCATTGTTGTGATGATTGATCGATCTAAAGGAATCATATAATTCACTTTATTCACTACAATTGGCGAATATTTAACAGAATTACTGTTTAACGTGGTTTGGTTACCTAGTCTGCCATCAGCTCTGTTTAAAGCAGGAAAAAGCATTACCAGTAAAAAACAAACAGTATATACTTTGTTAACTTTCATAGTTTCTATTGCCAAAAATCGCGCTACCGATGCGCACCATATTGCTGCCCGCATCAATGGCCAATTCATAATCAGCGCTCATGCCCATTGACAGCACCTTGAAATCTGACGAAAAATAAGCTTTTATTTTTTCAAACAAAAATTTCAGCGCATTAAACTCCTTACCTATTAACGCCTGATCGCTTGTGTTTGTTGCCATAGTCATCAATCCTAAAACCTTTACATATTGGTAGTTTTGAAAGGTATTTTCTTTGCAAAGAAACTGAATTTGATCTTCAGAAAATCCAAACTTAGAGTCTTCTTGAGCCATATGTATCTGCAATAAGACATTTACTTGTTTATTTTTCAATCGAGCTCTTTTTTCGATCTCATCAAGTAAGCTCAAAGAATCGACACTGTGTATTAAGTACACATAATCAATAATTTGCTTGACTTTATTTCTCTGTAAATGACCAATGAAATGCCATTTAATTTGATCAGGCAATTGCACAGCTTTTTGTATTAGTTCTTGAGCTTTATTTTCACCAAAATCAATCTGCCCCGCATCAAAAGCGCTTTGAATCATAGAAGAAGGCTTAGTTTTAGAAACTGCTATTAAACAAACATGATCGGGCAACTTAGCTTTAAAAGAAGTTATATTGTCTTTTACCGTATGGTGTACTTTATGATGCATATTGATAAATCAATAGAGCGCTTCTCAATTTAGGCTCTATAAAGGTACTCTTGGGAGGGAGTGTTCTTTGCAAGTCAGAGATTTGCATGAGTTGTTGGGTTGAAATCGGACGTAGAGCAAACAATACTTCTGTTGTACTCATTTTGGCACAGACTTGCTGAATGTTCTGAGATGAATCTATGTAAGTAATCTGCTCTGTATTTCTTAGGTCTTTAAGTTCTAGAAAAGGCTTTAAAATTGTTTCAGATAACCTCTCTACTGGCAAAAAGCCTTCTTTATTCTCTTTCTCTTCAAGAGCATACCAAGATGAATTATGGTACATCATCAAAGCTGTATGATCACTATATGCATCTTTCTTTTCAAGATTGTAATGCTCTTCTAAAAGAAGCTTTAGACTCTCAAAGCTTTTATTTTGAAGGGATAACTTTCTGTGAAAAGCCTTGATGTTTAATTGATCATCAGAAATTAAATAAGCCAAAAATTTATCGTATTTATTTTGCTTTAATTGCTCATGTAGTAAAGCTGAAGAAGCAGAGCGATGATGGCCATCTGCAATGTAAAAAGCTTTTACTTTTTCAAACAGCTTAAGGTATGTATCGCATGAATCTGTAGCTTGAATTTTCCATAACTGATGCAAGACTTGATCGTGGGTCACAAAATCATAAACAGGCTGCTGTTGCATACTATTTTCAATGAGTTCAGTAATCTCAGTATCTTGCTGGTAGGTCATCAATACAGGCTCTGCATGCATTTGTGTCGCTTTTAAATAAGATGCAAACATTTGCTCTCTTTTTGCCAAAGTACGTTCGTGCTTTTTAATCAAACTGTTTTTATACTCATCAACAGAAACAAGACAGACCACACCAGTAAATGAATTTTGTTCAAAACTTTGTCTGTAGATGTATAAACAATCAGATTGCTCTTGAAGAAAAAATCCTTTTTCTTTGAATGAAGAAAATTTCTGAGCCACTTTTTTAAATTTCTCTCTCAGCGACAATTTTGCTGTTTGAATGCCCTGAGGATTTAAGACATGTATAAAAGAAAAAGGATTTGAAGCTAACTTTACCTTAAGTTGTTGCTCAGAATAAGAAATATAAGATCTTGTGGTGACCAAATGCACCTTGTTATGAACAGGCCGAATTGCTTTAAATGGAAAAATACGCGCCAAAACTTAAACAAAATTTTCAACTAAAATACTCAAAAATATGTTCACATATTTCAATGCCAATTCTCTGTTGCGCTTCAATTGTAGAGGCCCCTATGTGAGGTGTAGATAAAATCTTTGAATGCTTTAACAATGCTGAATTAGGAGTGGGCTCTTGTTCAAAAACATCTAAAAATGCTCCTGCAATTTCATCTCTATCAAGCGCATCAAGCAATGCCATTTCATCTACCACTCCACCTCTAGCTGCATTTAACAAATAAGCATTTGATGGCATTTGTTTAAATTCAGATTCACCTATAATTGGTGATCTGTCTTTGGCTTTGGGAATATGTAGCGAAAGATAATCTGATTTTTGTAACACTTCATCAAAACTGCTCAGATGTTGTGAGAGTTTCATTTTTTGATCAGCAATTTTCAATTCAAGCTCAACAGTGTCGTTCAAAAAAGCATCATGGGCCACTACCTTCATACCAAGAGCATATGCATAAGAGGCCAGAGCTTTACCAATTCTTCCAAACCCGATAATACCTAGGGTTTTACCCCTAAGTTCACTGCCTTTAAATGATTTTTTTAAGCTCTTAAAATGTTCATGGCCTTCTTTAGGCATTTTTTGAGCTGCTGCATCTAGTTTTCGAGACAAAGCAAACATTGCCCCAACAATTAATTCTGCCACAGCAATAGATGATGACGAAGGCGTGTTAAATACCTTTACACCAAGCTCTTTGGCTTTGACTAAATCAATGTTATCAAGGCCTACCCCTGCCCTGCCGATCAACTTTAAAGTTTTACAAGCCTCTAATAAACTTGCATCAACTTTAGTCGCACTTCGCACCAATAAAACCTGATATTCTTCTTGATTGATTTGATTGATCAAGTCTTGTTGATCTACTTTTTGAGTTTCAACCTGAAATCCTGCTTGTTCTAACTGCTGTTTTGCAGAAAGATCAATTCCATCATTTGCCAGTATCTTAACCATATTGTTTTTCAAAATCTTGCATGACATCTACCAATACCTGAACACTTTCAATCGGCATGGCATTATATATTGAAGCTCTAAATCCACCCACAGAACGATGGCCTTTAATGCCTACAATACCTGCACTGGAGCACATTTCTAAAAAGGCTTCAGAAAGTTGTTTATCTGTAAGGTTAAAAGTCACATTCATCTTAGAGCGGCTTTCTTTTTGAGCATATCCAACCAAAAGAGCATTGCGATCAATCTCATTGTAAAGCAAATCAGATTTTTGATTGTTGATTTTTTCAATTTGCTGAACTCCACCCAAAGAAGTAATCCACTCAAGGGTCAACATAGAAACGTAAATAGGAAACACTGGAGGAGTGTTAAACATTGAATTTTTCTGGATTTGTAACTCTAGATCTAACATCGAAGGTAAGTTGCGCTGTGTTTTACCCAAAATCTCTTGATTGACGATGTATAAAGTCGTGCCGGCAGGTCCCATGTTTTTTTGAGCTCCAGCATAGATTAAACCAAAATCTTGTGCATTGAATGTTCGTGAGAAAATATCAGAAGACATGTCGCAAACATGTATAGATTTATAACTTTTAAAGTTTTGATATTGAGTCCCATATATCGTATTATTTGAAGTTGTGTGTAAATAGTCGCAATTCTCAACATATTCAAACTCAGGGATGTAATTAAAGCCTTGATCTTCAGAACTGGCAAGCGTATCTACATGACCAATTCTCTTAGCCTCTTTAATGGCTTTTGTAGACCAAGTGCCTGTATTGACATAGGCTGCTTTGGTCTTTAAAAGATTCAAAGCTAAAATGTAAAAAGCAGTACTTGCTCCACCCGATAAAAACAATACTTTTTGATTTTCGTTTAACCCTAATAACTCTTTCACTAAACTTTGAGCATTGTGCATAATTTGCACAAAATCATCTGAACGGTGAGACATTTCAAGTAAAGAAAGCCCTTTTGAATTATAGTCTAAAATAGCCTGAGAAGCTTTTTCAAAAACCGATTTAGGTAAAATAGAAGGGCCTGCTGAAAAATTGTGTTTTTGCATTTAATTAAAGATTTCTTTTTCAATCAACTCACATAAAATATGTCCGATAAGTATATGACATTCTTGAATGCGCGGGGTATCATCAGAAGGCACTTGAATAGTGATATCTGAAAGCAATTTGAGTTTAGAATCTTTCGCTCCTGTCATAGCAATGGTTTTGACGCCTATCTCTTTTGCTTTTTCAAAAGCCTTTACAACGTTTGGTGAGTTGCCACTGGTAGATAATCCAAACAAAACATCTCCCCTAACTGCCTTTGCTTCAAGCATTCTACTAAATACATGATCATAGCCATAATCGTTGGCAACAGCTGTGACATAAGAAGTGTTCACATGTAATGCCTCTGCATTGATGGGGGAGCGATCTTTGTAAAAACGGCCTGTGAGTTCTGCTGCGATGTGTTGAGCGTCAGCTGCTGAACCTCCGTTGCCGCAGAATAGGAGTTTTTGATCTGTTTTTAAAGCTTGAATACAATGTAAAGCCGCTTGCTCAACTACCTTTTTTAGCACTTGATCTTGATCAATTAACTCATGAACTTTAAGTGATTTACTGAAAATTTGGTCGATATGATCTAGCAAGAAGCCCATTGAAATTGAAAGTTAGACTTTTTAAGCCGTAAAAAAAAACTAGACGATCTCTTTGTTGAGAACGACTTTATAGACTGCAAATCCAATGATTAATAAGATCAGAAACGAAGCAAAATTCGAAACAAAAGCACCATATACAACAGGGGTATACTCAAAAACAATTTTGTGATTGCCCGCTGAAATAGGCAATGCTCTTAAAATATAGTTTGCTCTAATCATCTCAACAGGCTTTTCATCAATGAAAACCTTCCACCCTCTTTGTGGGCCATACCAAACCTCTGAGAAAACAGCTAATTGATCACTGCTGCTGCTAGAAGAGTAAGTAAGCTTGTTTGGAGCATATTCTGTAAGAGAGATTTGACCTTTTGCATCACCTGCCTTAAGTGCAGGATATTGATTTTTAAATTCTTCAGTCAAGATGATAGCAGTTGAATCAGATTTAAATGTTTCATTACTCATCGCTTCAATTTCTTGATTTGGATCATCAACCTTCTGGATATCTTTTACAAACCAAGCATTGCCCAATGCTTGACTATTCACTTGCAACTGCCCATTTTGATTGATGATGTATTTGGCATTTAACATGTTTAATACTGGTAAATTAAATTTTGAAATATGATAATCTATCATGTCTTGATAACGCTGCAACTTAGCTGCATGATACCCCCCCACAGTATTGTGATGATAAGAAGTATGAGCAGAGTTAAACGTATTGATCGATAAGTCAAGCACCCGATAAAACCCACGTCCTTTGGGCTCTAATTGAAAAATTTGATTGTCTACTGGTCTTGGAGAAAACTTATATTCATACTTTTTTTCAGAAACCCAGCTATCTTCAGTTAAGTATCCCTTACCAACTTGCCAGACATCAAACAAAGCAATACATCCAACTAAAACAATGTAGAGGTACTTATTTTTCAAGAAATCTTTCAAATACAAATAAGTCAAAACAAAAATTACAACAAGCAGACCTAAAGACCGCAAAGCGTCATTGTACAGCAACTCCTTTCTTGTTTCAATAAAAATATCAAGAATTTGCGCGTTATAATTTGCGTCACTTGCTCCGGTAAATGAAAATAGAGACGAGCCCAAAAGAATAAAAAGCAAGAGCAATCCACCCAAAAGAAAAAAGGCATTGCGCAAAGCTTTAAAAACATCTTGTTTAGAAAGATTTTCAAAAATCTTTTGCTGAGAAAGCGCTGCGGGAATGATCAGAAAACTTGCCAAAACGTTGAGGGCCGACCCAGGAGACCGAAATTTATTGAAAAGCGGAAAATGATCAAATAAAAACCGGTTTAAAATCTCAAAATTCTTACCCAAAGACAGTAAGGCTATGGTTATGGCTCCAAAAAGAAAAGGCCATTTCTCTTCTTTTTTAAGCAAGAACATGCCGATTACAAACAAAAAGAAAACATAAACTCCAAAATAATCAGGACCACTTGTAAATGGCATGCTACCCCAATACATTGGCGCTCTATACTTTTTATTTTTGGCCCGTTTAGCACCATTTTGTTTCAAAAGTTTTCCTGTAGCTGTTGAGCCATTGACATATTCACCAGACCCACCTCCCATTACTCTAGGTACTAAAAGCGTTAACAAACTGGTTTTATCATTACTCCAATTCATCGCATAATCCCAAGCAAGACCTTCAACGTTAGAGCTTTCTTGCTGATCTGATACATCTTTCTTTTGCAAAGTAGGCGTACCTCTCATCGTATCTTCAGAGAATTTTTTAGAAGAATATAACTGCGCAAAGTTTGACAAAGCGGCTATAGCAGCACAAAGAATTAACACAGCTCCTGAAGAAATTAAACCTTTGATTGAAATACTTTTATTTTTAATTGAAATAATACTGTAGGCAATGACAAAAATGAGCATAGCAAGAGCCAGATAATACACCATTTGAATGTGGTTTCGCATAATGGCCGTAGAGAGAGCAAGAGTAAAAATTGCAGCCCCCGAAAAATATTTTCTTCTCAGAATTAACAGTGTAGAGCCCAAAATTGCAGGAAATACCGTCAACACATCAACCTTGTTTCCATGTCCTGCCTCAAGTAAAATAATGTGATTTACACTCAAACTAAACAACAAACTAAAAATAGAGGCAATCAATGGATTGACTCCTAAAAAAACAAGTGTTATAAAGCAAGTTATGGCAGCTTTTATGAAATAACCAGAAGGGTAAGATTGAAAAAAGTAAAATACTTTATTTACATAAAAAACAAGGTTTTGCTTCACTCCTGCAGAGAGTAACCCCCAAGGCATTCCTGAAAACATCGAAGGATTCCAATTTGATGAGATTCCACTCTCTTCTTTGTAATCCATTAAATGCTTACTCCAAGCAGTAGATGAAATAGCATCACCCGCATCAACTTTTTTGTCTTTGTATTGTGGAGCAAAAAATGAAAAAAGCACAACAAAAATTGCTGTAATTGCTATTAAAAAAGATGTTTTAAAGTTCATAAGCTTTTTAACTAGGCGATAAAGTTATACTTTTATTTACAAATTTGTTTGACAATATCTAGCGAGATTTCAGATGCCCCAATCTTCAAATCAGATTCACACACTGGCCATTGATGCTTATCATCAATGCCACTTTGAACTCCTTGATCGGCTTTGCCAGAAAGATAACATCGCTCTTAAATATATCTTATCAGGATCACAAGAAAACTTTAAAGGTGATCAGCAAACCATTAAAAAAATTGTACCGAAATTTAAAAGAGATGGGGTTGCAATAGAAAAGTCTACAGAGCTCATGTTTGGTGAGCAAATCAACAAACTAATAGATCGCCCTTTAAAAATTGATCGGCATTTTATCGAACAATGCAAAAGTATAGAGAGCTATTTCTTAAGGGTTTCTGACAGGCATACAGCATTTCCTATATCTGTATATGAGCGTAGGCAATATTACCTACTTTTACTGAACCACTTCTATTTGATTTTAACAGAATTGAATATTGGTAGGCTCATCAGCTTTGATACACCTCACAGTTTATCTTCTATTATATTGTACAAGCTCTGTGCGCTTTTAAAAATTCAATGCATTCAATTAGAGTATCATACGCTTGATGATTATTCTGTTGTTTTTGATGGATATGAATTTCCTAGTATTCCCAAAGATTACTGCCAAGAAGAAAGTCTTGAATACTTTAAGAATAGCCTAAATACAAACCTTGTAAAGAATCTACAACATACTGATCAGTATCTATCTGCATACAAAAAAAGAGATCAGAAAGTTTATATCAAAGATCATTTTTTATGGCCTTTAGCCTATATTTTAAGAACTGCAGCAAAAGTTATCACAAACCTGATACAAGGTATATTTTCTGGCTTTCTTAAGAAAGAAGTCTTGCACTTCACTTCTTTGAATAACATAAAAAATCGTTTTAATTATAGACTCTCAATCAACAAACCTATGGTTGAATTGGTGAATAAGAATATCTTTTACAATAAACTGGCTAGAATACCAGATCTAGAAAAACCCTATATCTATTTTGGCATGCATATGCAACCAGAAAAAACAACTCTGCCTATGGCTGGTGAGTTTGATAATCCGCTTCTTGCGATTACTATGCTCTCTAAAGCACTTCCTGATGGGTGGATGTTGTACGTCAAAGAGCATCCAAACCAATTTAACAACCGAAAAGTCACCAACAACAACTTTAGAAATAAAGCTTTGTACAAGGCAATTCTTAAACTTAAAAATGTCTTTCTTGTACCTTTATCTTATGCATCAGATGCTTTAATCTCAAAGGCCCAAATTGTCTCTACATTAACCGGATCAATCGGATGGGAAGCCTTAAAACAAAGTATTCCAGTAATTGCTTTTGGCAATACTTATTATAAGGCATGTTCAGCAGTTGAATCTCCTGAATCAGTAGAATCCACCCAAAAAGCGATCGAGCGATTATCAAACATGAGCAAACAATCTATTCAGCTAGAGCTTTACAGATACTTACATTTTTATGAGAAAAATCACTTCTTGTGTAACAGCGGGAACAACGAAGTCACAATTAGCAATAACTCTTTGTCTAGAGATAAGCAGTTAGAGCATTTAGAACAGCATTTTTTACATTTTATTCATTGAAAAAAGTTTTAATATATTCAAACACGGGTTTAAGCTCTAAGCAAATTGGATTAACCGCCGAGGTAATCGCTAATTTAAATGAGCAGAATGCTTCTATTACCTTAGTAAAGTGTGACAATGTTCTTGACAACTGTTATTTTAATCGCACGCACAATATTTTAGCTTGCGCTTCGTGCCAAGGCAGATCTGATGCGCTCATCAATCAAATTGATTGTAAAAACTTAAATGTTGTCTCATTGAAAAAAATAAGTAAAGCTTATGCTGTTCAAATACCAAAATTTAAAAACCTTCAGGCGCTTTTAGATTATACTTACAAAGGGCATCAGATTGGAAGAGCGGTTTCATCTTCTATCATTTCATACAAAAGAGATTATGAATTAAACAGTGATAAATACGGCGATTTAATTGCTCTTGAAATTAAAAAATCAATCAATGTATTGCTCAATTTTGAAGCTATTTTAGCCCAAAACACCTTTGATGAAGTCTACCTGTTTAACGGAAGGTTCTCTGAGGTATATCCTGTTTTATCACTTTGTGAGCAACAAGCCCTTGACTACTTTTCTATTGAAGCAGGTGCTGGCAAAAATGTTGAATTATTTAAAAATCATTTACCCCATAGCATTGTAGGTAGACAAAAAACAATAGCATCTATTTGGTCTGCTTTCGATAAAAAAAAGAGGGTGCAAATTGCACAAAATTGGTTTCACTCAAAAAGAAACAAAGATGAGCAAATTGAAAAGTCATTTACTAAGGCTCAAGAAACTGGACTTGTACCTGACTTTCTAGATCAAAAAAAGAAAAAGATTTTGATTCTAAATTCTTCTGAAGATGAATTAAAAGTCATGGAAGAATGGCAAACCCCTCTGTTTAAAGAACAAAATCAGGCCATTGACAAAATTGTGAGTCATTATAAGAACGATGATGCTAAACAGTTTATTTTAAGAGTGCACCCCAACTTAGGAAAAGTTGACAATCAACAAATTAGAGGTGTTCAAAAAATGGAGCATCAAAACCTTCATATCATAGGACCTAATGAAAAAGTTGACACTTATGCTCTAATTGAAGCTTGCGATATTATTTTAGTTTTTGCCTCTGCTACAGGACTTGAAGCTACTTTTATGAAAAAACCTTCCATTCTATTTGGCAAGTCTTTTTATATGCAAATGAATGCTGTATACGAACCAAAAACATATACTGAATTATATAAGTTATTAGACCATAAAAAACTACCTGCTAAACCTCAAGAAAATACATATAAGTACGCATTGTATATGTCTGTTTACGGAACCAAGACAAAATACTTTAAGCTAGCTGAAAAACGCCAAGAATCTACTTTTAAAGGCGAGAAAATAAAAGATTTTCCAGTGCAAAGTTTCACATTGCTTTTTAAGTACTTAAGTTCTTTTTCTGTGTGGATTTCAACTCACCGAATATATTTTCAAAAACCCTTGAGTCTATTTTCACTTTTTAAGTACAAGTGAGCTACTTTGATTTGTAAATTTCGATTACCTTTGGGTTCACATTATTGACATCTATGCTCAACAACAAAACGATTTTAGTCACTGGCGGAACAGGTTCTTTTGGCAAAGCTTTCATCAAAAAAGTATTAACAAAATGGCCCAATGTTAAAAAAGTAATTATTTTTTCTAGAGATGAGCTCAAGCAATTTGAAATGGCTCAACAATTTCAAAACGATAAAAGACTACGTTTTTTCTTAGGTAACGTTAGAGAAGAAAAAAGACTTATAAGGGCTTTTGAGGATGTAGATTATGTGATTCATGCAGCTGCCTTAAAGCAAGTTCCTGCTGCTGAGTATAACCCAATAGAGTTTGTAAAAACCAATGTGATTGGAGCTGAAAATATCATCAATGCCGCTTTGAAGTGTAATGTAAAAAGAGTTGTTGCGCTTTCAACCGACAAGGCTGCAGCTCCCATTAATTTGTATGGAGCGACCAAACTCTGTTCTGACAAACTCTTTATTTCTGCAAACAACATAAAGGGAAGCAAAGACATTCGCTTTTCTGCGGTAAGGTATGGTAACGTAATGGGATCAAGAGGATCTGTCATTCCTTTTTTCATGAAGAAAAAGAAAGAAGGTATACTCCCTATCACCGACCGTGAAATGACCAGATTTAACATTACTCTAGATGCTGGAGTTGACATGGTTTTATATGCGCTTGAAAATGCCTGGGGCGGAGAATTATACGTGCCAAAAATACCCTCCTACAAAATCACTGAACTGGCTACTGCAATTGCTCCAGAATGTGAACAAAAAATTGTAGGCATTCGTCCTGGAGAGAAAATTCATGAAGAGATGATCACAGAGTCTGATTCATACAATACAATAGACCTAGGAAAATATTACGCAATTTTGCCTCAACGGGTCAATTGGGATATTGAGCAGTACCTTGAAAAATTCGATGCTAAGTATGTTCAGAAAGGGTTTACTTACAATTCTGGAACAAATGATGAGTGGTTGAGTATTGAAGAGATTCGTCAGTTAATTGTAGATCATATTGATCCAGATTTTAACTAATAAGCTTTATTTTGTTATACATTTTGATTAGTTCTGCTCTATTTATATTTTAAATCGCTCGCCTTTTTCCCAATCTCTTTCAGCTTTAGTGCCTAATACAGCATCTAGATGCTTGGGATGTGCGCCATAACCCGGACGAACAGAACGTAGGTTTTCTTCAGTATAAATCTCACCCTTTTTAATATCTTGGGCTACATACAAACTGCGGGCAAATTGAATGCCTTTTTTCTGTTTTTCAGTCAGTGTATAGCCGCCATCTCCCAAAGAAGATTCTGCAGCACGTACCGCCCTGACCATTTCTGTAAAGGATTTTTCATCTAAAGAAAAGTCGGCATCTGGTCCGCCAATAGAGCTGTCTAAAATAAAGTGTTTTTCAATCACCTTTGCGCCTAAAGCAGTAGCTACTACTGGTAAAGTGATGCCTAAAGTATGATCTGACAAGCCTACTTTTACACCAAAGTCTTTAGACATTTGTTGCATCATATGCATATTAGCCTCTTCAATAGGGGCCGGATAAGCCGACGTACATTTTAGCAAAGTAATGTTATCATTACCTGCTTTTTTACAGGTTTCAATTGCTAAAGCGATGGCATCATAACTAGCAATACCTGTAGACATAATCATTGGTTTGCCTTTGCTTGCGGTATAACGAATTAGAGGAATGTCTGTAATTTCAAAAGAAGCAATCTTATAAATAGGATTGCCTAAATCTTCTAGAAAGTCTACAGCTGTTTTATCAAAAGGTGAAGAAAAACAAACCAAGCCTTCTTTTTGGGCCTCATCAAACAAAGCTTTGTGCCACTCCCAAGGTGTGTAGGCTTGCTTGTATAAAGCATGCAAGCTTTTTCCATCCCATAAGGTTCCACCCTTGATAATGAAATCTTCTTTAGTAGAATCTAAGGTTAAGCTGTCAGCCGTATAGGTTTGTAATTTTATGGCATCAGCCCCAGTACGTTTAGCGGCTCGAACAGTTTCTAAAGCCGTTTCAAGACTTCCGCCATGATTGGCAGATAATTCTGCAATAATAAACACCTTATTTTCTGACATCATAAATATTGAATTTAGTATGAATAATGACATCTTTAAAGTCATTATGTACAAAGCAATGCTCTTTCAGTACTGCTTCTTTTTGAAAACCTGCGGCCTCAATCGCTTCATACAAATGCGGACGCAAATCAAAGGCATAAACAAATAATTTATGCAAGCCCAAATCTTTAAAGGCAACTTGTTCTAATAAGCTTAAATATCGTTTCCAATGCGCATGAAAGCCTTCTTTCTCTAAAGAGGTATCCATGATAAAAGACACTTCAGCATGCTTATCTAACCAATTAATATGCACTAAACCACCATAACCAATACAGATATTTTTTTTCAAATAAGAAAATAAAATTTGCTTGGGCGATTTCTGCTGAAATAAATCAGATACCGTCTGGCTAAAATAAGCCTCTTGAGCATCTTTGGTCAAAGGCTTATCTTGACGTAAATGATAGATCTGTTCATTGCGCCATTGCATAATATTAAAGCGATCTTCATAACGAATAGGCACTAAAGCATAGTTCTCAGATTTGAGCTGATTTTGCTTTAAAAAGGGATATGTTTCTGGAAATTTCATCTACTCAAAACCATATTAACATATGCGTTGTTTTCAAGATCATTTGGATGATGCAATTCTAGCTCTAAAACCATATTCGGACACTTCACCCATAGACGAGTACCTTCCTGTTTTAAAATTAAACCATCAACATCCTCTGCTTTAAAACCTAAATTAGAAGTCTTTGCCCATTTAAAAATAAGCTTAGTTCTACCCGCATAATTAAAAGCTCCTGGATATGGGGGCGCTTGAGCGCGTACCCAATTTATGATGCGATTTGCTTGCCAATGCCAATCAATAGCCCCATCTTCAGGCGTTCGTTTGCCAAAATAAGTGGCTTGATCATCATCTTGAGCTTGAAGAGAGAGACGATTATCTTGAATTCGCGCTAGAATTTCATCTAACATAAGCGGATATTGCTGCTTAAATTTTTCTAGAATATGATGACCGGTATCTTCAGGCTCTATTGGGATATGATGTTGCAAAATCAGATCACCTGAATCAACAGACTCTTCCATAATATGCGCACTAATGCCTGTCTGACTTTCCCCATTTATAATGGCCCATACATGAGGGGTTCGGCCACGGTATTTAGGCAATAAAGAACCATGAAAATTTATGGCGTATAAGCGCGGCTTTTTTATTAAGCGTTCAGGAATTAAAAACAAATAATTAATCGATAAGATAAGATCTGTTTTAAGTCGTTCGATAAACTCTTTTGCAGCTTCTTTTCTGGGGTTACCAATATAAAGGGGCCATTTTTTGCTTTGAGCAAGTTCTATAATCTCTGTAGAAGCTTTGTTTGTAAAAACGGATTTTACCTGATGTCCCTGATGCAGTAAATGCTCTAAACAGGCATAACCTAAACCTCCGCTTGCTAAGACACAGATACTAGGCTTCATCGGCTTGCTTTAATAATGTATACTTCATTTCAGCTAAACGCCAATCAGACATATGGTCAATGTCCTGTACGTATTCAGGCTCCAATTTAATATAAGTAGATTGTTTTAACACCAGTGATTTATAAGCTTGTAATGCTTTGGTT
The DNA here is from genome assembly GCA_020631045.1 of Flavobacteriales bacterium. Classification (GTDB taxonomy): domain Bacteria; phylum Bacteroidota; class Bacteroidia; order Flavobacteriales_G; family JALEGO01; genus JAHDHZ01. The sequence goes on from JAHDHZ010000001.1 coordinate 47,548, forward strand.
TTAATCCAATAAAACTGTCCTGCATCATGGTAAGCAGGCTCTAAATCTTGGCTGCGGGCTTTTTCATGTTCTGGGTAGATATAATGCAGCTCTTGGTTATCTGTTTTGAAGGCTCTTTGTATGGGAAAGCTAAAAGGCACAATGGGAATAACCGAATCTTTTTCTTTTTCAAATAGATGTGTAAAGCTTTTTTTTAAATCTTTTGTTTGTATTAAAGGTGCACAAGGGTATATGCAACAGAGATAATCAAAGTGTTGCCCTTGTTTTGCATAAGCTTCAAGCACTTCCAGCAAAACATCGACCGTTGTCGCAAAATCATCCGCCGTTTTTGCGCTTCTCATAAAAGGAACCTTGGCCCCATATTCTTTCGCAATTTCTGCAATTTCTGCATCATCGGTAGAGACCATTACTTCGTCAAAACAATCACTCTTGAGTGCTGCTTCAATTGAATAAGCAATGATCGGTTTACCCAAAAAATCTTTGATATTTTTTCGTGGTATGCGTTTGCTGCCCCCACGGGCGGGTATGATGGCTAAAGATTTCATTCAGCGTACTTTAAAACCGTCTGAATCACTTGCTCTTGCTCCGCATCACTTAAAGTCGGGTACATCGGCAAACTAATGCATCGGCTATAATAGTGCTCAGAATGTGATAAGTCGGCATCACCATAACCAATGGCCTGATAATAACTCAAGGTATGAATAGGAATATAATGAATTTGAGCATAAATCTCTTCTTCTCTTAGGCGCTCATACAGAGCTTTTCGATTATTAACTTCAATAACAAACAAATGATAAGCGTGCTTATAACCTTGTGGGATATGTTGCATATTAAATTTACCAGCAAAGGCTTCTCGATAACGTTTTGCAATAGCATTACGGCGCTGAACACCTGATGCATTTTTTGACAATTGACTAATGCCTAAAGCCGATTGAATATCGGTTAAACGGTAATTAAAACCCAAATCATACATATCATAATACCAACCGCCTTTTTCTTTAGGATCTATATCTTGTTTACTTATGCCATGAGAGCGTAATAAGTGTAAGCGTTTGTATAATTCTGCATTACGTGTAGTCAGCATCCCCCCTTCTCCGCAAGCTATATGTTTAACTGGGTGAAAAGAAAAAACTGAAATATCACTATACTGAGCACTACCACATTTAATTTCTTCTGCTTTGCTATTTTGAAAAGAAGCACCTGGAGCGTGGCAGGCATCTTCAATAATCCAAAGCCCATGAACATCCGCTAAATCTCTAAAAGCCTCTAAATCGACAGCTAAACCAGCAAAAGCTACTGCTACTATCCCTTTAAAAAAGCCTTTTGGTTTAGATTCTATTAAAGCTTTAGTAGCCTCATAACTAATCACGTAAGTGTTGGGGTCTATATCAGCAAACCAGACTTCAGCACCAACATAACGCACACAATTGGCAGAAGCAGCAAAGGTAATTGGCGTAGTAATGACTCGATCGCCTGCTTTACAACCTAAAGCTTTAACAGCTAAATGCAAACCAGCTGTAGCATTGTTAATGGCTAAAGCATGCGAACTATCAACATAGGCCGCAAATTTTTCTTCAAAAGCTTTTACCTTAGGGCCCTGCGTTAAAAAATCGGCTTGTAATGTCTCTACAACTGCCTCTATATCTTGTTGATCAATATGTTGTCTTCCGTATGGTATGGCCATGATATACCCTATAATGTATGGACAATTAAAATTACAAATTTTCACGTAGCTTTGAGGCATATAAGCAAAATCCTTTTAATGAAATGGGCCTCATAAAAAAACAAGGTATTCAAAATACACTCATTAATTATTTGGGAATCGTATTGGGTTTTGTGAATATGAGTTTGATTTTTCCGCATTTACTTTCACAAGATGAAATAGGCTTAAGAGGATTAATGATTACTGTAGCAGGTTTAGGTGCTAATTTTTCTGCTTTAGGGATTATGCAACTTACTCAACGTTTTTTCCCTTTATTCAAAACCAAGGATAAAACCCATCAGGGCTTTTTTAATTTAGTATTGCTTATCCCTCTTTTAGGTTTTGCCTTGTTATTATTTCTAAGCTTTGTTTTTCAAAATCAAATTACAGATTATTATCAAGAGAAGTCTCCTTTATTTTCTCAATACTTTTCTTACGTGATACTCATGTGCCTTGGCTTACTTTATGCTAATGTATTGAATGCACATTTAGCTATCTTACTTAAAACGGTAGTACCTTTATTTATTCGTAGTGTTTTACTTCGTATACTATGGCTAATACAAGTATTGTTATATTATTACGGTTACATTTCTTTTGAAGGTTTCATTTTCTTTTTATCTCTAAGTTATTTCTTTCAAGTATTAGGTCTTGTAATATATGGACTATACCTAAAACAGTTTAAGCTATATTTTAAATGGCCTAAAGTGCGTAAAAAGCTTGGTTTTATTATGCTATCTTATGCGCTATTCTCAATTGCGGCAGGTTACCTAGGCATGATTACCGCAACCATTGACCAGCTCATGATAGCCTCTTTAATTGGAACAGCACCTTTGGCAGTATACTTAATTGGTCAATATTTTTCAAGTGTTATGATGGTTCCTGGCAGATCAATTCTATACATTGCAACGGGGGTCATCTCTTATCAAATTAAGCGTAAAGAATGGGATAAGCTCAGTAGTCTTTATAAAAAATCAGCATTGACGATGGGCATTCCGGGCGCTTTCGTTTTTCTATTAATTTGGATCAATATAGATGACTACATCAAACTTTTACCTCCTGGTTATGAAGCTTTAAAATATGTTTTTTTCTTTTTAGGACTGGGTAACCTCTTTGAATTAGTAGCAGGAGCAAATACGCAAATCATTAGTTTAAGCAGGCATTACCGTTTCAATATTTATGCCGCCCTTTTTTTGGCGGGTATTGCTATACTCACAAATTACTTGCTCATCCCTATCTATGGCATACAAGGAGCGGCGATGGCCACTTGTATAAGTTTAGCTTTATTTAATCTCATGCGCATGCTATTTTTAAGTTGGCGTATGCAGATATGGCCTTATGATGCTGATGGTTTTAAGAGATGTCTAGTCTGTGTCGTACCACCTATTTTATTGAGCTTTTTATTTCGGTTTCAATTTGATAATATATATTTAAACGGTCTTTTAAACTCTTCGTTCTACAGCACTATATTTGCAATACTTATATGGTTTGTGAGACCTTCTGAAGATTTACACAAGCTTTTGTTGCAATACCTCTCTAAAATTAATTTAAAATAATTTATTTTGAAGTACTCGATCATTATTCCCATATATAATCGGCCAGATGAAGCCCATGAACTCTTAGAGAGTTTATCTAAGCAAAGCGTTCAAGACTTTGAAATTATTATGGTGGAGGATGGTTCTAGTCATCCTTGCAAACATATTGTCGAGATGTATGCTAAGCAGTTCAATATTCAATACTTTTTTAAAACCAATTCAGGTCCTGGAGATAGCCGTAATTTTGGCATGCAAAAGGCTAAAGGAGATTATCTTATTTTCTTTGACTCAGATTGTTTGATTCCTGAGCACTATTTTAAAGAAGTGAATGCCTTTTTAAGTCAAAACCCTTTAGATTGTTTTGGTGGACCTGATGCTGCGCACCCCTCTTTTTCCATTGTTCAAAAAGCTATCAATTATGCGATGACTGCTCGCTTAACAACCGGAGGTATTCGAGGTAAAAAAAATACTATAGATACCTATCAACCACGGAGTTTCAATATGGGTTTCACACAAGAAGTCTATCAAAAAATTGGGGGGTTTTCAGACATTCATCCCGGAGAAGATCCAGATTTGAGTTATAGAATTATGCAAGCAGGTTTTAGGGTGGGACTGATTGAAAAGGCACATGTCTATCATAAACGACGCATAGATTTTAAAAAATTCGCTAAACAAGTCTATAAATTTGGCGTAGTTCGCATCATTTTAATGAAATGGTATCCGAAACATAAAAAGCTTACCTACTTTTTACCGAGTACCTTTTTGCTAGGCAATCTTTTTTTAATGCTTTTATCAATATTTTACAGTTTCTGGTTCTTAATTCCAATTATTGTTTTTGCGATGATAAGCTTTGCAGATGCATTTTATCAAACAAAGCATACTAGTATCGCTTTCTACGCTGTATTGGCTAGCTTTATTCAATTTTTCGCCTACGGATATGGCTTTTTAAAAAGCTACCTACTTATAAAAATCCTAAAAAGAGACCCACGAAAAGCGCTGCCTGAATTTTTTTTTCTGGCTAAATAGTCTTCTCAATCAGATAGGCATTTCTCTCAGAAGAACTCCTTGAGATTAACTCCCCCAAAAACCCAGCTAAAAACAATTGAAAGCCTATAATCATCGTAGTTAATGCAATAAAAAATTCTGTTCGATCTGCAATTAAACGTGCTGAAGTATTGATGAAAATTTTATCGATCACCATCCACCCCACGATCAAAAAACTTATGGCAAACATTACCAAACCCCAAACTCCAAACACATGCATGGGGCGCTTACCGAACTTTGAAATAAAAAGAATTGATAATAAATCTAAAGGCCCGTAAATAAATCTTGAGAGTCCGAATTTAGTAACTCCGTATTTTCTTGCACGATGCTGTACTACTTTTTCACCTATTTTGTCAAAACCTGCACGTTTAGCAATTACTGGAATATAACGATGCATCTCACCGTATACCTCGATTGACTTTACGACCTCATTTTTATAGGCTTTTAATCCGCAATTAAAATCATGCAAATAAATGCCTGACATTTTTCGAGTCGCCCAATTGTATAATTTGGTCGGAATCGTTTTACTTAAAGGATCATAGCGCTTTTTTTTATACCCAGAAACCAAATCATACCCCTGAGCCGTTACCATTTCATACATTTCAGGCAATTCTTCTGGAGAGTCTTGCAAATCAGCATCCATAGTAAAAACAACCTTTCCTTCAGCAAGTTTAAACCCCTCATTCAAAGCAGCTGACTTGCCATAGTTGCGCCTAAATTTTATGGCTTTGATGAGTTTCTCATGTTTCGTTTTTAATTGCTCAATAATGTTCCAAGAATCATCTTTAGATCCATCATCGACAAAAATTACTTCGTAGCTGTGGCCCTCTAAGGAGTTTTGAATCCACCCAAACAATTCAGGTAATGACTCAGCCTCATTCAAAAGAGGAATCACAATACTTATGTCAATGTTATGCTTTGTCAAACTTTCTTATAAATTAACCCACAAACCAAAGAAATTAAAATGCCTGAAATTGTTTTTGAAAAAGCTTCTGAAAGACAAAGTGATAGTAAACTCATTTCTTTGTATTTTGATTTAAACTGATTGAGGTTCTCATCTGAAAAAACAGAGGCCACAGACTCCATGTTTTCGAGAAGAATTGAAATGGTCCAGTTTAATAAATTGGGTTTGAAAAAATGTGTGATTAAGTAAGTAAAAAAGGCAAATAATGTGGCATATACAAGCGTTATCAACACACCAGTCTTGAGCAAATACTTAAAACTTGCATGCTGTAGGCTAAACTTACTTAACCTGTTTAAAAACAAAGAAAGTAACAAAGCCTGAATGACAAAAGAGAAGAACTTGAATTCAACAAAAGGATTTTGGTTTGCCAAAAAAACAGTGAAGCAAAAAAACAAAGTAAGCGCAAGGCTTATGAATGATGCTCTAAGAAAAATATATTTTTGATAAGCTCCCATTGCTCAGCAAAACTATTAGTTTTTCAGCAAATTCATCTATAAAGACAATTAATTTCTACATTTGAAGGAATGAGTAGAAAAATAATTGCCGGCAATTGGAAGATGAACCTCTCCACCAATCAAGGCATTGAGCTAATTCAACAAATTGAAGCGGTTGATACAAAACATACAATTATTGCTTTTCCATCATTTGTAAGCTTAAGTTCAATTGCAAAAGAAGCTCAGAAAATATCTGTAGGAGCTCAAAACTGCGGGGCATTCCAAAATGGAGCTTACACAGGAGAGGTTTCTACCCAGATGATTAAAGATGTCAAAGCTGAATATGTACTAGTAGGTCATTCTGAAAGAAGAGTAATCTTAAAAGAAAACAACACTGATTTTAAAGCTAAGATTCAACGTTGCCTAGAACAAAACTTAAAAGTTATTTTTTGCATTGGTGAAAATTTAGAGCAAAGACAAGCAGGCAATGAGCAATCAATTGTCAGTGAACAACTCAGTCAAGTGCTCAGTAGCTTTAACACATCTGAGTTAAGCAACATCACCATTGCCTATGAACCTGTATGGGCCATCGGCACGGGAAAAAACGCAAACAATGATCAAATTGAATCTATGCACCGATTTATCAAGCAGTTTTGTAAAGAAAGCTTCAAGACACAGTTTAAGGTCTTGTATGGAGGGAGTTGCAAGCCCACAAATGCGCAAGAAATATTCTCATGCAAAAGTGTTGATGGCGTTTTGGTAGGAGGCGCCTCCCTAAAGGCTGATGCCTTTATCTCTATCATTCAAGCAGCAGGCTAAATGCATTATACAGAAATACATTTCAATCAAATTTCTGAACAAAGAAAACCCATTGTGATCGCTTTTTTAAGCGAGCTTCAGTTTGAAAGTTTTGAAGATCAAAATGGATTGTCTTGTTTTATACAATCAAATCTATTCAGTCAAAAAGCCCTAGATGAAGTTTGCTCAGAATACTCCATTGATGAATCTTACCAAATCATAGAACACAAAAAAGAAAACTGGAATAAAAATTGGGAACGCAACATCACTCCCATCATGATCGATGACATATGTCAAGTCCGATGTGATTTTCATCAAAAAAATGAGCAGCTATCTTACGATATCGTAATCAATCCTAAAATGAGCTTTGGCACGGGCCACCACCAAACAACACGGCTCATGCTTCAAAACATGCTAAAGCTTGAGATTAAAGATGCAGAGGTATTAGATATGGGCTGTGGAACAGGAGTTCTAGGCATTCTTGCATTACTGAAACAAGCAAAACATGTAAACTTTGTTGACATAGATGATTGGGCCATTGAAAACACAAAAGAAAACATCAAAAAAAATACTACAAATACTAACTACAAGACCTTTATTGGAGGAATTGAACAATTAGATGGTGAAAAAAATTACGACCTGATTTTATCAAACATCACCAAAAACATTAATTTAGAATACATTGAGTCATATAGATCTATCACAAAGCAAAATGCTAAGTTGGTTTTGAGTGGATTTTACATAACTGATAAAAACGATGTGGTTGAAAAAGCTAAGGCAGCTAGATTTGATCTCATCGAAACAAAACAAGAAGATAATTGGATTGCCCTATGTTTTCAAAAGCAATAAAAATAAGTCTCATCCTGTGCTTGGTATCACTGGGCACCTCACATCTTCTGGCTCAAAAGCAATTGCTGAGATTTAGTGAAGACACCACAGAATTTTTCAAAGAACTAAAGGGCTATGTAGAAAACGCTCCAAACCGTGAAGTTGAAGCAAAGAAATTAATGAAGTCATTCGAACCTGTATGGTTTGGAGGAGCCTTCACCGACCACCAAAAAAAGCTTGTCTTAAAAGTCTCAAACTTCATGCTGAAGAAAAAAATGTCTCCTTTTCCTTTTTATAAGAATTATATTCTTGCTCTCATTGGTTTTCATCACAGTCAACAATCTGAAGATAGTTTTGATGCTTGGGCCTTGAACCTTGAAAAAATCATTAAATCAAATAACAAGAGAAAACTTCAGAGTTATCTTGAATTTAGTAGTTATTTCTTTGAAGAAAATGCTGTATTTAGATCAAATTCTGTAAAATGGGTTGTTGAAGCATCTGAATATTTCTTTGAATATGCCGATGTACCATTTATTGTATTTCCCTCTTTGAATTTAAAATGCTATTCTAAAGGTGACAGTGCAATTATTCATCATACCTCAGGAGTTTATTTTCCGACCACAAATACCTTTAAAGGAAAAACTGGAGATCTTTACTGGCAAAGAGCCGGATTTTCTCAACAAGAAGTGCGTGCTGAATTATCATCTTATAAAATTGATGTCAAAAAATCTACCTTTAATGCCGATTCTGTATTATTTTATAACACTTTTTGGTTTAACAAACCTCTCAAAGGAAAGGTCATCGAAAAAGTTTTGGCAAACGTCACTCCAGAAAATGCTTCTTACCCTGAATTTATATCTTATGATCAGCGTATAAAAATACCAAACCTGTTAGATGATGTTGATTTTGATGGTGGGTTTACACAAAAAGGATCAAAAATCATCGGCTCAGGAACTCCTGATCACAAAGCCGCTTTATTTGTTTACAGAGATAATGCTCCTTTCATCACATTAGAATCTGAAGCTTTTTTGATAAAACCAGATAAAATTGCCTCAGCAAAGACGCAAACTACAATCTATTTAGATGAAGATTCTATCACTCACCCTGACTTAACACTAAATATCTCCTCAAAAGACAAGCACATTAGTTTAACGCGTGTGGGAGACGGCTTACAAAAAACTCCATACACCAATACCTACCATAAAACAGAAATGTATTTTGATCAATTTTCTTGGACCATTGGTGCACCTACGGCCTATTTAGGCCCTATTGAAGGTTCTGAAATCTCAAATATGCTGCTAGAGTCAAACGATTACTACCAACAAGCAAACTTTGATCGATTGATGGGTATTGATGCTAAAAGCCCGTTGTATGTCATCAATAGATGTTCTAGAGACAATGGCGATGTTGACGAATTGTCTTTAAAAGAAATTGCCAATTGCTGGGGCATTTCTAGAGCTCAAGCCAAAGGCATGCTCTTAAGACTTTCTACCCTAGGATTTGTACAATACAATGTGAGTAACGATATGATTACTATCAACCAAAAACTTAGGCACTACATTTATTCGAATGCTGAAAAAGAAGATTATGACAACATTCAATTTAAGTCAATCACCAAAGAAGGTAAAATCAATGGAGAGCTCAACTTATTAAGCAACAACATTCGCCTAAGTGGAGTTGATATGGTCTTATTAAGTGATTCTCAGAAGGTTTACGTGTACCCTAAAGACGGAAATCTATTGTTAAAAAAGAATCGAGATTTTGAATTCACAGGAGTTGTAAACGCAGGAGCTTTTGAGTTATTCGGAAAAGAGTACAAATTCAATTATCAAAACTTTAAAATTGAAATGCCTCAAATAGATTCAGCGCACACTTACGTGACAGCCGACCAAACAGATGAAAATGGCCGACCAATTGAATCTAAAGTAAAATCAACCATAGAAGATTTAAAGGGAGAGCTTTTAATCGACAATCCAGGAAATAAGTCAGGAATCAAACGCTTATCAAGATACCCTGTCTTTAAAAGCAAGGAGCCTTCTTTTGTCTATTATGATGCAAAACAAATTTTGGGTGGAGTATACAATAGAAGCAAGTTTTATTTTCAAGTTAACCCTTTTGAATACGACAGTTTAGATCAAATTACTGCAAAAAGCTTAAACTTTGAAGGCACTTTGGTTTCTTACGATATTTTTCCTGACATTGATGAAAAGCTAGGCGTAATGAATGACCTCTCTCTAGGTTTTGTGCACAATACACCTAGCGCTGGTCTTGATTGTTATCAAGGTAAAGGAAATTACAATAATGAAATCATTTTAAGCAACCGAGGACTAAGAGGAGACGGAGAACTCAGTTATTTGACCTCAATTGTAGAATCAAATGATTTTATTTTTTATCCTGACTCTATGAATACAATGGCTCAAAACTACAGTATTGAAGAAGTCCCTAACGGCACAGAGTTTCCTCCTGTTTACGGGCAAGATGTGCAAATACATTGGCAGCCTTACAATGATTTCATGAATGCTTCTAATGGTAAAAAGCCTATTGCCATGTATGATGGATCTAAATTTGAAGGCACTTTAACCAACAAGCCTACTGGCCTTGAAGGAGATGGGATGCTTGCTTTTCAAAAAGCAGAATTAGAATCAAACCTAATGAAGTTTAAGTTCATGGACTTCTCTGCAGATACCGCTGAGTTTAGGTTGAAAAACGATATCGCCAATGAAGATGCTGTAGCTGCTGCAAGCGCCATTTCTTTTGCTACAGACAATGTTAAAGCACATGTTGATTTTAGAGAAATGAAAGGTGATTTTTGGTCAAATGATGGTGGTAGTTTTGTTGACTTTCCTAGAAATAAATACATCGCTTTTATGGATAAGTTCACTTGGTACATGGAAAGTGAAGACATTGAACTTTCTGCCAGCACAAAGGTTAAAGATGAGAATACTGGTGTGCAGTTAGAAGGTGCCGAATTTATCTCAGTTCATGAAAATCAAGACTCCTTAAGGTTTTTTGCGGGTGGAGCGATTTATAACGTTGATAAAAATATCATAAATTGTACCCGAATCAAATACATCTATGTTGCAGATGGTCTGGTGCACCCTGATTCAGGAAAAATGACCATTAAGAGAAATGCCAAAATTGATCCGCTTGAAAACTCAACTATTATTGCCAACAGTACAAATAGATACCATGAAATTTTTGATGCTAAAACAGAAATTTTAGGTAGATACAACTACAGAGCCTCGGGAAAATATAACTACAAAGACGGTGAAGGTAAATTGCAAGAAGTATTTTTTGAAGAAATTAAAGTAGATTCTTCAAAACAAACTATTGCTAAAGGATTTGTTGAAGAATCTGCCAATTTCACTATTAGTCCTAGATATGACTTTAAAGGTGAAGTAGAATTGTATGCTAGTAAAAAGAACCTAACCTTTGATGGAAATGGCAAACTTAAACACAATTGTGAGCTGATCCCAAAAGATTGGTTTCGTTTTAGAGGTGAGTTAAACCCTAAAGATGTGCTTATTCCAATTGATACAGTATTGAGAAACGAAAAAAAGAATCCTGTAGTAGCCAGTGTTATGATGAAAAACGATTCTGCACATCTGTATCCAAGATTCACTTCTTTGCCCAAAACCTATTCAGATCATGAGCTGATCCATGCAAGTGGTTTTTTGAGATTTAATGCAGAGAAAAATGTTTTTGAAATTTCTAATCTTGCTAAAATGGAAGAGCTAAGCTTACCTGGAAATTACATCAACATGAATGCTGATGATTGTAACATGTACGGCGAAGGCAGACTTAACTTAGGTGTAGATTTTGGACATATGAAGGTTGATCCAGTGGGCAATATCACTTACTATGCCCAAGCAGATAGTGGGATCATTAAAACAATGATGAGTTCAGATTTCTTTTTCTCATCTGAGGCCTTAGACTATATGGCTAAAACTTTTCAAGCCAACACTGCTGGTGAGCCTATTGATTTTGATACTGAAGTTTTCACACATGGATTGCAAGAATATGTGGGCAAGAAAAAATCTGATAAACTCATTACAGATCTAAGTTTACTCGGAAAATTCAAAAAATTCCCAAAAGAGCTTGAAAAATCGCTGTTTTTCACTGATGTTCAGATGAGATGGAATCAAGAAACTAGGTCTTATGTTTCAATTGGCCAACTTTCATTAAGCAACATTAAAAACAACGTTATCAACCAAAAACTTAACGGCAATCTTGAAATTGTCAAAAGACGAAGCGGAGACATCTTTACACTTTATTTAGAAGTAGATGCCTACACTTGGTATTACTTCTTTTACACAAGAGGAATTCTACAAGTATTGTCATCAGATACTGGATTTAATGATATTGTAAAAAATACCAAAAACGATAAGCGAAAAACCAAATACGGAAAAGGTAAAACATTCTCTTACATGCTTTCTTCTCCTAAGAAGCAAAAAGACTTTGTAAGAAAAATGCAACAAATTCTTGAAGAGTAAGCATTACATAACATTGAGCTTTTTGCTCATTCAAAGTTTTTTGATAGCTCAAGAACAATTGAGTGAAGAAACACTTAAAAAGCAAGGTCTAGAGCTTTTTGAACAACAAAAATTCAAAGAAGCTCAAAGTCATTATTCTAAACTCTACAGTAACTATAATACCAACATGCATTACTGCTATATGCTTGGAGCTAGTATATTGTACGGCCAAGAAAACAAAGAAGATGCTTTAATTTACTTAGAAAGAGCATTAAACAATGGAAACACTGAGCCTGATTTATATTATTACCTTGCAAAAGCCTATCACATAAATTATAGATTTTCAAATGCCATCACTTATTATAAAAAATATCAATCAACAGGAAAAAAACGTAAACAATTACCTGTTTCTAGAGAGATAGAAATGTGTGAGAATGGCAAAACGCTACTTTCTAACATTACTGATATTGCCGTAAAAGAAAAGAAAAGCATTGCACTTGAAGACTTTCATAAATCATATACACATGGCGGATTTATAGGCAAAGTACTTAAGGTTCCACCCTTATTTTTATCAAAAATTGATAAAAAGAAAAAATTTAATTCAGTGATGTATACCAATCCATCATTTCAGCGTATTTTCTTTGCTTCATACGGAGAATCAGAAAATTCTGGAACTGATATTTACTATGTTGAAAAAAATAAAAAAGACGAATTTTCAGCTCCTGTAAAACTACCCAGTACCATCAACACCATTTATGATGAAGATTACGCATTTTACAACACTGCCAACAATACTCTTTATTTTGCCTCTAAAGGCCACAACAGTATGGGTGGATACGACATCTTTAAGTCTACATACAATGAAGCTGACAACAGTTGGAGTACTCCACAAAACATTGACTTTGCAATCAATTCTGCTGGAGATGATTTTCTGATGATTACCAATGAAGATGAGAGCGAGGCTATATTTGCCTCAACAAGAACATCAGAGGCTTCAAAAGTTCATGTATATACTGTGGCTTTGACTCGAGCTGCTGTTGATGCAGTAGTTTTAAAGGGAACATACAATTCTGATTTTGACAAAAATGTAGTCATTAGAGTGAAAAATCCATCTACAGGCGAAGAAATTGGCAATTTCAAACCTGATCAACAAACTGGAGAATATTCAATTGTGTTGCCCAACGGTGGGGCATTTGATTACTATTTAGAATCAGAAAAAGCTGAGAGCCTACACAAAGGAACCATCAATGTTCCTTACCAGGAAGACTTAGTGAGTCTAAGTCAAGATTTAGATTTCAATCTAGTAGGAGAAGAAGAAACCTTTGCCATCAATAATAAATTTGATGAAAAGGCATCGATCAATGATGAAAATATTAAAGCTACACTACTCAAGCAAAAACAACATCTAGAGGTGAATTATGATCAAGTAATTGAAAGAGCACAGAATAGTAAGCCTATCCACACCGAAAGAGAAAAAGAGCTCACTCATAACCACTCTATGTTATTAGAAAAAGCCCAAGCTCTCTTATACAAAAGAGATTCTATCGCAGAGCTTATTGGTCAAAAAAATAAAGCTTTATCTGCATCAAACAACTTAGAGATCAAAGAGGTTTCAAATAAACTTGAATTACAAAAAAACACTATTGAGCAAACAAACAGTAAGATTGAAGCCTATATCGCTGCCATTCAGGCTAATTCTGAAGATCTAGAACTAGTTGATTCACTCAATCAATTAAATGAACACCTTGAGAACGATGCTTCAGATTTAAAATTTAACAGCTTATATAAAGATGATATTAATGAGATAAATACTGATATTGAAGCCCTAGAAAAACAATTAAGTCAATTGAACTCTGAAGAAAAAACTACAATACAACAAAAAATCAATGAAAAAAGAACTGAAAAATCTAATTTGATTGAAAAGCAAAACATGATAGGTGAATTTATTAAGAGTGAAACTTCTGAAGTTACTGCTATTGAATCAGCTTTTAATGCAATAGAGAATGATCAAGCTCTCACTGTTTCAAACACACCAGAAAAAGAGACTCAACAACAGCCTAATGAAAACTACTTTAGTGACTATTCAAGCAAAGAGACTACGATAAGCCAAGAAGAGAAACCTACTTTTTATGAAGAATGGAATGATAAGATCAAGCAAGATTTGCAAACTAAACAAATTGCCTTTGAGCAAACAGAGAATGGTTCTTTTGAGCAAGAACAATTGGCCATTCAAATCAAAGACTTAGAGCAACAATTGGCTTTAAACAATCAATATCTAGAAGAGCTAAACACACCAGATCAACAAATAATTGAAGATGATCAGTCCAAAGAAAATAACCAACTAAACCTTTTATCAAAAGAAAATCAAGCCGATCAATTAGTGCTTAACGAACTTGATGAAGAAATTGAAATTTTCACTCTAAAAGCAGATGTTGAGACCAACAAATCAACCAAAGAGCAATTAAGACTTACCATAGATAGCTTAAAAGAAAAACGAGCCATTAAAACCGGAAGCATCCAAGCAAGAGAAGAAATTTCAGAGCATATTAATCAATTGAATGTTCAAAACACTCAAGATTATGATCAACTCTTTCAATCTGATGTTTTAAATGAAAAGCTTATGGCATTAAACCAAGAAATCTCATTGTTAAAAGAAGAAAAACAAGTGATTGATGAAACACTTTTGAGTACATCTAAAAAAGACAAGCCTACATTTAAAAATAAATCATCTGAGCTTAAACATGCCATTGTCTTAGCTCAGAGTAAAAAAGAAGTGATTGATAGCTTAAAATCAATTATTGACACCCTAGAACAAACTAAATTATCAGCTTTGCTCACTGATAATCAAAACAATACTTTAGAATTTAACGATTCTGAAATTGACTCTCTAAACGCTTATAGTTTATTTGAGCCTTTGAGTGCTAACCAACAAAAAATAAACTCCAACACAAAAAAAATCAAACAACTCAAAGAAGCTAAAGTATCATATAGCCAATCTCAGATTGATTCTGTCGATCAAATCATTGAAAGCTTAGAACAAGAATCAACTCAACTAGGTAAAAAAAGTGCTGCCCTTTTAAGTCAATCTAATTCAAGTGAGGCAAGCAAAGTCTTATCATACATTAAAAGTGAACAGTTTAATGAACTGAGTGAAGATGATGTCCAAGAGCCTATAACAGCCCCCCTAACTCAAGAAAATCCTATCGATTCTACTACGTTAGCTTCAATTGTAGTCAATGAAGAAATTGAAGATACTTCTCAGCAAGAGCAAACAAACAATGACCCAACAAAAACTGAAGCTTCTTTTGCTGAAAACAAAGAAGAAGAAAAAACTCCTTCGAGTTCAAAAAAACTTTCTGTAGGATTCAAAATTTTAGACCGTTCACAATTGCAAAATGCAGGAAAAATCACCATCAATCCAGAAATTCCTGAAGGCATTATTTATAAAGTTCAAGTAGGAGCCTTTAGAAATCCTATCCCAGAAGACATGTTCAAAGAGTTCTCCCCTATTTCTGGTCAAACTACCAGTTCAGGGCTAACTCGATACCAAGCTGGAATTTTCTTAAGATTTAAAAATGCGAGTACTGCAAAAGATCAAATTCGCTCTATGGGCTACTCAGATGCCTTTGTAGTAGCTTATCAAAATGGTAAGCGTATTTCAATTAGCAAGGCTAGAGCTAATTCTGATCAGCAAATTGCAAATCAAAATCAAAGGGTAGAAACCAAGCCAACTCAAGAAACTGCCTCTAGTGTTCAAGAGCCAATTTCAAATCAAAAATTACAGTCAAACCAAGAAATCTCTTCTTTGATTGAAGATGTGAAAAAAATTGAGCAAGCCTTCTTGACTGTTCAGGTAGGAGCTTTCAGAGGTAAGTCAAATGATAAAAAATTGAACAGCATCTCTCCACTATATGCTGAATTTAAATCTGATGGATGGATTAAGTACAATACTGGCGTATTTTTCTCTTTAGATCAAGCCATTCAAAGAAAAAAGCAAATCATCAAAGAATATGGTATTGAAGACGCTTTTGTTACAGCTTATCTTGACGGACAAAGAATTCGAGTTACTGAAGCATTAGATCTGATTAGTGAAAGCCCTTTAGCTCCACAAGAAGACTATACATCTACAACTAATAGCGATGTTCAACCAAACAGTAGTGCGCCTGAAAACGATAGCAATGACGAATCTACTCAATCGTTGTTAGGCACTACATTTTCAATTTTATTATTTGAAAATAAAACCGCACTAGAAGTTGAAGATTTTGACCTACTCAATCAACTCAATAGTCAAGGTTATGAAATTACAGCAGAAAAAAATGAAAACGGTTCTTATACTTATTCATTAGGAAACTTTACGCAAAGAAGCAATGCTGAAAATAAATTAAATGAAATACAAACCAAATACTCAATTCAAGCAAAAATTATAACTTTAAACAACGGTTTTACCATAAACGAATAACAATGAAAAAACTTACAGGTATATTCTTATTCTGCATTTTTATACTTTCATGCCATAAGGTACCCATTACAGGAAGAAGACAACTTAAACTATTGCCTGAAAGTCAATTGATTGGCATGAGCTTGACAAACTATGATCAATTTAAGAGTCAAAATAAGGTCATTCCTAGTTCAGATCCTCAGGCTAAAAGAGTCATCAACATCTGTAAAAAAATTCAGGCAGCAGTCGTCAAATTTATGCATGACGAGCATATGTCAAGTAAAATAAAAGGATTTCAATGGGAATTTAACGTAGTTGAAGACCCTGCGGTAAATGCATGGTGTATGCCAGGCGGAAAAGTAGTCGTATACACTGGACTCATTCCTGTAGCGCAAACAGATGAAGGGCTAGCCACCGTAATTGGCCATGAAGTTGCTCATGCTATTGCAAAGCATGGTAATGAGCGAATGAGTCAAGCTATGGCCATCAATGGTGTTGGAATGGCTCTGAGCGTTGCCGCGGCACAAAAACCCACTGTAATGAACAACATATTTATGCAAAGTTATGGCCTGGCTTCTAACTTGGGGTCTTTAAAATTCTCTAGAACTCATGAGACTGAAGCTGATAAAATGGGTTTAATTTTTATGTCAATCGCTGGGTATGATCCTTCTAAGTCTATTGATTTTTGGAAGAGAATGGCTCAAGCAGGCGGCGGCGGCGCACCTGAGTTTTTAAGTACACACCCCTCTTCTGAAACAAGAATAAAAGACATTAAAGCATTTTTACCAGAAGCCATGAATTATTATCGCGCTTCGAAAAGATAAGTTTACTATATTTGTATTCACATTGGCTCTGTAGCTCAACTGGATAGAGTATCTGACTACGGATCAGAAGGTTGAGGGTTCGAATCCTTCCAGGGTCACAAAAAAAGCACTTGTTTAACAGGTGCTTTTTTGTTTTTATGCACTAGATGCGAGCAATGCTTCATGAATAAATAACACCTGATTGATCAGGCTCTCATCAATTTCATTGAGAACCTTAAAATCAAGATAAGGTTGTATGTCAAAATCAATTTTTTGGCTTTTAATTTTTTTTAGCACAAGTTCTTCTGATGAATCATCTCTTTTTTTTAAAAAAGAAAGACGTCTTTGTTGCATACAATCAACCCAAATAATTTTATCAGCATCTAAGTGAGTTCGTGTTTGAAATAAAAGGGCCGTCTCTTTTATAATATAGTTTTGCTTTGCATACTTTTTTTTGAATTGATCAAACTTATCAAACACAAAAGGATGAATAATTTTTTCTAGTGCCGTTTTTTTCTCTAAGTTTTGAAAAATATGCTGGGCAATAAAATCTTTGTTTAACTCCTGGTTTTCTAAATAAGCCTGCTTACCCAAAAGAGCTTGCACTTGAGTTTTAATCTCTTTATTGAAATAAGCCTGTTTGGCAAGAGTATCAGAATTAAATACCTTAATGCCTAGTGCCCTAAAAATAGAAGCTACATGAGATTTTCCTGAGCCAATATAACCAGTAAGTGCTACAACTAGCATATTAGGTGTTCAATACCTTTGCTACAGATGATTTGTCTACCTTTAGTTTAGATTCATGTGATTGAATGATCAAAGAATGTTTTTGAACCTCAATGACTTTGCCATGAATTCCACTGTTTAAAATGATTTGATCAGATTTTTTTAATGCCTCTACCATGGTTTGGTGCTGTTTTATTTTCTTTTGTTGCGGACGAATCATAAAAAAGTAAAAGATCAATCCAATCAGACCAAACATAATCATAGAAGAAGTGAAATCTCCCTGTTCTCCACCCTTAGGGGCCATCATTAAAAAATTAGCTAGATTCATTCTTCAGATTTTTCTGGTGCAATGACCATTCCTTTGAGTGCTACAACATTGGTTGAAGGTTGCGTGTTTGCAACAATCGTAACGCGTTTATTCTGCTGTCCATTTTTATGGTCACTATCAAAAACTACTTCGATTTTTGAGCTCTGCCCTGGTTGGATAGGTTTTTTTGGCCATTTGGGAACAGTGCATCCGCAAGTTGCTGTTGCAGAAGCAATCACCAAATCAGTTTTTCCTGTGTTTTGAAATTCAAAAGAATGGTATACCTTCTCACCTTGAATGATTTCACCAAAATCATAGTACTCTTCAGTGAAAACCATTTTGGGCAACAATGTTGAGTCTAGTACTACATCAGATGCTGTGTTTGGATTGTTAACCAAAGAAGCACTGATCTCTGAATTGTTTTGCTCGCAAGAAAAAATACCAAAGCCTAAAATCCCGAGAATAAAAATTGATGTTTGTTTCATAAAATTATTTAATTATTAGTTTTTGAAGTTGAATCCCTGAATCAGAAGATATTTTCAACAAATAAATTCCACTAGATAAATCTGGAAGGCCAAATTTATACATATCAGAATTCTTTTGGCCTGTATATGTTTCTATTTTTATCGATTTTGAAGATAAACTAAGCAGCTCAATTTGTCTTATTTTTTGATCTGTTTGGATGTTTAATTGTTCATTTTGCAGAGCAGGATTTGGAAAAATCTTATGTTCTAAAACACTTGAACCAATTATAGATAAAGGCTCAGAGGTAGAGCTTTTCACATGCATATACATAGCAAAAGTTGAAGCATAAAATGCTCCAAACTCATTCCAAGAATTACCATCAAAAGAAAGTGCTGTTGTAGGAGCGTCTGTGTGCACAGAGCTCATTGCGGAAGCCACACCGGTTAAATTATCTTCAAAAACAACGAAATAAGTTCCTGCTTGTAGGGCAAGAGGGTTTGTAAATTGAAGGTTATAAAGCCCTAAAGCTGTTTCTCCTGTATCAGAGTCTAATACAGTTTTAAAAGCTGTTTGTGCTATCATAGAGCCTGGCTGACCATTAGCATTAGCCATATATAATTTGAGACTATAATTTTCGTTTAAACAAGAAGCATCAAAATAAAGATAGGCAGAAAGCGAGGTTAATGTATCTGGCTGATACAACTCAAATTTCTGAGCAAAACTAAAGTCATTTAAATTCGGATAAAAATTTGTAGCATTATAAGAATATCCTAATGTCGTATCTGTTACTCTAAATGTATAGGTCTGTTGATTATTTAGAATGTTACCATCGGGCATAGCAATGGAAAACCCTATAGATTGCATGCCTGTATCTAATGGAGTTAAATTTCTTGTTTGAGCAAATTCAAAAACTTCTTGATTAAAAGGCATCAATTGACCTTGGTAATCTTCTTGAAAAGAAAATAATCCTTGAATGTTTACATCAACTGGAATCAGTGAAAAAGTTGAGGCTCCTAAGTTTTCAAGTTTTACTTTTACTTGGTAATTGGTCGGCAACTGAGATTTAGGGGTCTGAAGATATAAGCCTTGAGTAAAAAGCGCAGGAAGCTCTATAGCGACATCAGATCCCGTTGGCTCAGAAAACTCAACATCGTCAATCATCCATGCATAGTCCCAATTTCCTTGAAACCTAAACCTAAAATATACTTTTGGTTGATTAGCCGCAATAGAACTAATATTCAGTTGAATAAATTCAGTGTTATTAGTTTGTTGCAAAGGAAAAACTTCTTGATGAATATCAAAGACTTGCCAATTTAAGCTATCAGAACTTACTTCTAAACTCAAAGACTCTTGCCAAGAAAGTAAATAAGATTCAAATGAAAACACTACAATATTTCTATTCGAACAATCAACAAACCCTTTATACGTCAACAAGGCATTTTGAGTATTTACCTCACTGTTGAATGCATTGGCATCGCTATCGTAAAGTGCAAAACTTGAAGGCGTGCTCGAATTCATTGTTCCCATTGAGCTGCTAAACTGCCCTTGAGGAGGCATAGAAGTAATTATCCAATTTGCAGATACTGTATTGGTATTTGAAAATAACCAATCTAAAGAATCACTAAAATCATTTTGCCAAAACATAGCTGATGATTTTGTGTTTAAATCTTGATTGTGCTTTTGAGCCAGAAGAGCACTAAAGATTGATAAACTTATAAAAAGTAAAAACAATTTTTTCATATGTATAAATTTACAAAATACTACCTAGAACAAAAAAGCCTTGACTGTTTAAACAATCAAGGCTTTTTTTCATAAAATTCTATGAATTAAGAACTTATTTCACAGTCATTCTTCTTACAACAGCTCCTTTATCTGTAATTAATTTCACAAAATAAATACCTTTTGCAAGGTTAGAAACATCTAAAGTTGTGTTTACAACTGAAGAACTAAAGTTAGAAGCAGCAACAATTGAACCTGTAGCAGTCATTACTTGCAACTGAATATTTTTAGCACTTTCTAATTGAACTTGAATGTTTGCAAAGTCAGATGTAGGATTTGGGAAAACATTAAACTTAGAAACATTTTCAATCAACTGATTTGAAACACCAGGATCTTCTGGATTAGGAGTCCCAAATCCTAAGAAAAATGATAAATCATATTGAAAGAATCCCCACTGATCAGTAGCATCATTTAAATCTACACCAATTGAAGAACCACCTTCTCTAAATAAATCGAACCCTGGAGATAAAGTAGCTGATGAAGATAAATCATCAAATACGATCCAATAGTCTCCTGCTGGTAAGCTAACAGATGGCGTATTCAATCTAAAATCATAAAATCTTGGAATTGAAAACCCTGGGAAAGCAACAGTGTTTGCACCTGTATCAGCAGCAGTAATTGTCAATACTTCAGAAGAAGCTACAATATTTGTTGGCAATCCAGAAGTAGGATCAACATCATATAAATTCATCTGAGCTTGAGAACCTACTGAGTTTGGAGGAAAATAAAAGAATCCTGCCAATGATGTTAAATCAGCTTGGTTTTCAACTGAAACAAATTGAGCATAAGAAAAGTCATTTAAAATTGACCAAGTCTGAGAAAATCTACTTACTCCGTGCAATGAATCACTTACTTCCCATACTAAGGTATCGTTGTTATTTGAAAGATCTTCATCAGTACCTGCAACAGTAATTCCGTGATCAATCAAGAATACTCCAGCTGCATTAAACGTACTTCCTGCAAGATCAGTAGTCGTTTGCACTGTATCAACAGCGCCAAAAGTTGCTAAGTTAGCAGAACTTCCTTGAGCTGTGAAAAAAGGTGTAGAACCCTGAACTTGAGCATCAGAAACAGATACAGTAGTTAAGGCTTGAAATGCATCAGCAGCAACATTAGAAACAACTGAATTTAGCTGGTAATTAGCTGCCAATTGAGAAATTGCTGTAGTCTCATAAGGCGTAAATCTCAAAGCTTCAACAGCACCATTTGTACCGCTCAACTCACCGATTTGAACATCATCAATCATCCAAGCATAATCCCATGTTCCTTTATATCTAAATCTAATGGTCACATTAGACTGATTGTCTGCTACTGAAGAAATATTAATTGAAACCAATTCAGGATTTTCAGTTTGATCGTTAGGATCAACATCTGCATGAAAAGTAGAATCAACAAAAGCCCAAGTAGATCCACCGTCATTACTCACCTCTAAAATAGGTGTGCCTGGATTGTTGTGAGATGGGTGATCACTAGGATACTGATAGTGTCTGTAATATGACTCAAAATTGATGAAAATATTGGTCTTACCTGAACAATCAATAGAGCCTGCATATTGAATAGATGCATTTTGAACATCATTCTCTGAAGTTCCTAATGCGTCAGAATCATAAAGTGCGAAGTTTCCTCCAGAAGTAGATGAAATAGGCCCCATTCCATTAGAAAAAGATCCTGATGGAGCTGCTGAACCAACAACCCAATCTGAAGATGGAGTACTCGTATTTGAAAGTGTCCAGTCAGCTGGAGTATCAAAATTGTTTGTCCAAAAAGAAGTTAACCCTTTTTGAAAGTCTGCAATGCTGTGCTTGGTTTTAGCCTCAAGCATGCTTAAATCTTTAACATTGTGTAAAGTTGTTTTCTTTGTCGAAAACTGAGAAAGAGCTGCCAACGCAGAGAAGCTCAAAATCGAAAATGTATATAATCTTTTCATAGTTGTAAATTGAATAACCCCCCAAATTTAAAGCAATTCAATTAAAAAACCTGAAAGCAGAAAAATTGTTGAAAACTAACTGAAAAATAAATAGGCCATACAAATGGCAACAAGCACTCCAACCATATCTGCAAACACCCCACAAAATGCAGCATGACGAGTGTATTTAATTTTTACAGATCCAAAATAAACCGCCAAAACATAGAAAGTAGTCTCTGTTGAACCCTGCATGATTGAAGTAATGCGCCCTACAAGTGAATCAGGTCCGAAGTTTTGCATAGACTCCACCATCATTGCACGAGCGCCGCTGCCGCTTAAAGGCTTCATAAATGCTGTAGGCAGAGCATCTATAAAAGCATAATCTCCAAACAAAAATTTCAAAGCATCCATCAAATGGTCTAAGGCTCCTGAGGCTCTAAAAAAACCAATTGCAAAAAGCATCGCTACTAAATAAGGAATGATTTGAATACTGGTTTGAAAGCCTTCTTTCGCTCCGTCTATGAAATTAGCGTACACATCTTGTTTTTTAAGCAATCCAAAGAGAATAAAAGCAACAATCAGCAGAGCAATCATAAAATTTCCACCCAAAGAAGCATAAGCATTCATCACTTCTGAAGAAAGGCCCAAAAAGAAATAGACCATCAAACTCATCATCAAACTCATCAATAAAAGTACTGTTAAGACAGTACTAGAAAACAAATTGATTTTTTGAAATAAAGATGTGATCAAAAGCCCAGCTAGGCTAGAACAAAAAGTTGTAATCAATATGGGTACGAACACATCTGTAGGCATGGCAGCTCCCATTGAAGCTCTGAGAGCTAGAATACTCACAGGAATTAATGTCAAACCAGAAGAGTTCAGCACCAAAAACAAAATCTGTGCATCACTAGCCGTGTCTTTTTTGGGATTGATCTCTTGCAAAGACTGCATTGCTTTTAATCCCAAAGGGGTTGCGGCATTGTCTAGACCCAACATATTGGCTGAAAAGTTCATAATCATCGCCCCAATCGAGTGATGTCCCTTAGGTATAGAAGGAAAAAGTTTACCAAAAAACGGTGCTGTGAGTTTTGATAAAAATGCAATTAAACCTGCACGCTCTCCTACTTTCATGATGCCTAACCAAAAACTCATTACGCCAACTAAACCAAGAGCAATGTCTACTGAGGTTTGGCTCATTGAAAATGTACTGTCTACAAGGGCTGAAAAAATTGAAAAATCTCCTCTAAACCCTTGAATCAAAGCCCATAGAAAAGCAATTAAAATAAAAGCTACGAAAATATAATTGAGTACCATTTACTTGCTTGACTAGTTAAAGATACAATTTTCGTCAAAACGATATCCTCTTAAAAAATCTTGTATCTGCATACGTTTTTTACCTTGCATTTGAAGCTCATGAATCACTAAAACTCCTTGCTTGACATATATGTGTAAATAACTTTTATGGTCTGTCTGAATACTTGCTATGGGCCTGGTGTGGGGCTTAGAAATTCGTTCAACTTTAAAGAACTTAAAAAGTTTATCGTTAAAAGAGCAGTGGGCTGCCGGATATGGACTCAACCCCCTAATAAAATTATATAACTCTTCAAGTGGTTTTGAAAAATCAATCTTGCATGTTTCTCTAAATAACTTAGGCGCTTGGTTTAAATTTTGTGCCTGTTTTTGAGCTTTAAGTACAATACTTGATGGATCAATTTGATCGAGTGTTTTTAAAATTAAGGCTCCGCCTAAATGCATAAGTTTATCGTGTAATTGCCCAGCTGTCATGTCAGATTCAATTGTTGTTATGCTCTGATCAATGATAGAACCCGTATCAATTTTTTCATCAATCATAAAGGTGGTCACGCCTGTTTGTTGTTCACCATTGATGATTGCCCAATTGATGGGTGCAGCACCCCTGTACTGGGGCAGTAAAGAAGCATGTAGATTAAAAGTGCCTTTAGGAGGCATGTTAAACACAACCTTAGGTAACATTCTAAAGGCCACCACCACAAATACATCAGCATTCAATGCTTTGAGCTGTTCAGTAAAAGCTTCTTTTTTTAGATTTAAAGGTTGTAAAACAGGTAAATCAAGTTCAAGAGCTGTTTGTTTCACAGCACTTTGTGTAATTTTTCTGCCCCTACCCGAGGGCTTATCTGCAGCAGTAACTACTCCTAGAATTTTATGCTTAGATTGAATAATTTCTTTGAGTGCGTGGGCTGCAAAATCAGGAGTTCCGAAGAAAACAACATTTAGTGGCATGGCACAAAACTAATATTTCTACCTTTGAATCATGCAAAACTACATTGCAAAAACACTCAAAGGCTTTGAAGAGCTTTTATCAGAAGAACTTAAATCTCTTGGAGCCCAACAAGTATTGCCCTTAAAAAGAGCCGTTCGATTTCAAGCAGATTTAAAAACCATGTACCGCATTCACATTGAATCAAGATTGAGTATTCGCCTGCTCAAACCCTTGTTTTTGTGCACAGCAAAAAATGAGACTCAATTGTATGCTGAAATTCAAAAATTCGATTGGAGTTCGATTTTAGACAATGACCAAACATTTGCTATTTCAACTACCGTACACTCTCAGTACTTTAATCACAGCAAATATGTGGCCTTAAAAACCAAAGATGCCATTGTTGATCAATTTAGAGACAAGACCGGTGAGCGTCCTAGTATTGATCGCATCACTCCTGATGTAGGCTTGCATGTACATGTTAGTAACCACAAAGTAGATGTACTGATTGATGCCACTGGGCAAGCGCTTCACAAAAGAGGATACCGATCTGAACAGCACAAAGCCCCTTTAAATGAAATTCTAGCAGCAGGAATGGTTTTGTTAAGCAAATGGGATACCACAACACCTTTGATTGACCCTATGTGTGGCAGTGCAACCTTGTTGATTGAAGCGGCGATGATTGCAAAGAACATTGCTCCAAACCTCAAACGTTCTTTTTTCGCCTTCATGCTTTGGCCTTCATTTGACAAAGCATTGCTTGACACTGTAAAGTTAGAGGCTGAGCAAAAAATCAACGACTTAAAACTCAACATTACAGGCCATGACCACGCCTACTCAGCCTTGAGAGCAGCCGAAGAAAACATCGATAAAGCAGGCCTTAAAGAGCACATCGTCATTGAAAAAAAACAAGTTGCTCAGTTAAGCAAAACTGCTGATAGTGGCACTTTGATCATCAATCCACCCTACGGAGAGCGCCTGTACAGAGGCAACATCAATGAAATGTATCAATCGATTGGCAGCGTGTTGAAACACCAGTTTAGCGGCTGGCAAGCCTGGATTATTTCTTCAAACAAAGAAGCCCTGAACCACATCGGGCTCAAGGCTTCAAAAAAAATTGCGCTAAACAACGGGGGCATTGAATGTAAATATCAACAATACCAAATGTATAGCGGGAGCAAAAAGCTTAGTAAAAATAAAAGCTAGAAGGGTTCACCCCTGCTTCTACCGAACTCTTTAAATTACCCTGCTGATCATAAATGTTGATCAATCCTTTTGAAACAAAATCTTTGGCATCAGACACATAAAGGCTTTGATTTTCAGAATTATAAGCAATGCCATAGAAAGATTGAGCCGCGCTCATAGGCAAAAACTCTGCATAAGACATTGAATTTAAATCAAGCTTTTGAACGCCATTTTGAATAAAATACAATACGTTTTCATTCGAGTTAATAGCCATTTTCGCTGGATAAATAGGATCTAAATCAATGTGATTCAACACAGTGTTTTGAGCAACATCAATCTTGTAAATAGCCCCCATTTGAACAGGATTTGTCCAAGAACTGCCTGCACACAACACCCATAGATTATTTTGAGCATCTAACCCTAATGCAGAAGGAGAAGCTCCTACAGAGATAGAATCACTCACAACATCAGTTTGCGCATCAACAACATACACTAAGTTTTTATTTGGTGCAGTAATGTATGCCTTTTGATTGACAAGCAACATTTCTTCACTGTTTGAACCTAAATGAATGTGCCCTTGAT
>JAHDHZ010000001.1:73851-136953 GCA_020631045.1 Flavobacteriales bacterium
TGATTGACAAGCAACATTTCTTCACTGTTTGAACCTAAATGAATGTGCCCTTGATCAGTATTGGTTGACAAATCAACAACAGTTAGACCATGACCAAAAAGATCTGATACATAAGCCTTTTGATCAGAAATAGGCAAAATGTATCTGGGCGAACCTAAATTGTCAATTGTAGCATTTAAACTGTGATCACAACGATCAACTCTTAAAATTTTTGAAGAGTTGTTCACCACTAAAAACAATTCATCGTTTACAGCAGTCATGCTTTGTAAAATGTCTCCGATAGGTAAATCGTTTCTGAGTGAAAATGTACCATCAACCAGAGTATCGTTTTTTGAATCATAATAAGTCAATGAGGCATTCACAGCATTGAAGCCTCCTTCGTTGCCAATTAAAACAGATTGATTGTCGGTATTGCAATAATAATTGTTCTGAAATTCGGGCGCATCATCTTTTGTACAGCCTGTAAAAAAAGTAGAAAAGATCAAAAGGGTGAACCATATGTTGGTTGTTTTCATAGTTTAAAATTTAAGGGTTAATGAACAGTTAAAATTTCTCAATGGCATCGGATAATACCTTCGAGAAGCGTATGAAATGTTGGTCAAATTATCAACAAATACGCTAGCAATAAGCTTTTTATCACGCCAATCAAAGCTTTGATCAATGTGTGCGCCTAACAAGTGATAGGCATCAACTTTTTCTGAAAAATCAAGTAAGGTATAGACTTGATCGTTGTATCTGTAAAACAATGTAAATGCCGTATTGCCTAGAGCAAGCCTGAGAGTTGAAAGTATTACTGTTTTGGGCATAAAAGCAATATCTGGAGCTGTATAATTGAGCCCAATGGTTTGTTTGATCATCAAACGGTTGGTTTTTAAAAATACCTTGTCAAAATGAGCCTCAACGCCATAAGCCTCTAAGCGATCTAGATTGATAGGACTAAAAATAATGCCTGAGGGTTGCCAAGCAATGTAATCTTGAATCAACCTATAAAAAGGAGTGATTGAAAGACTGAAAAGAGGTTTTTGCATGCGTATAAAGAGCTTAGATTCAAGACCGCTTTCAGGATTTAAATTGATGTTTCCGCCCGGGTTCCAATACAAATCGTTA
This sequence comes from Flavobacteriales bacterium, assembly GCA_020631045.1. Taxonomy (GTDB): domain Bacteria; phylum Bacteroidota; class Bacteroidia; order Flavobacteriales_G; family JALEGO01; genus JAHDHZ01. The sequence goes on from JAHDHZ010000001.1 coordinate 74,959, forward strand.
ATTGATGGGAAGCGGAATGTTTTATTTGCCAGAAGGGCAAATGAAATCGTTTCGCTTGGCTTGTAGTCTAATGTGATTCCGTAGGTGGCATCTGCAAAGCGGTTGTATTGTCGTTCAATGCCCAAGTTTGCTTGTAGGTTAAACTTGTTTTTTGAATAAGCGGTACTAAGCAAACCGTATATTCTGTGGTTGGTAATCAAAGCCTCATAATTGTTTGATTGGGCTTGAATGTACGTATAGTTTAGATCAAGGTGATGCGTGAAGTGCTTGGTTTGTTTTTGAAGCAAATTTTTGAATCCAAACTGCATAGATTTTGAAGGCGCATCAATGCTTGAATTGGTATCGATAAAGTGAATGTGATCAATCAGCGAGAACACTTGAAAGATGTTTTCAAATTTGTTGTGTTTAGATTGAAGGCTAATATTTGCTCTTAGAGCCTCATCTTTTTGACGAGCCGCTAAATTGACTTGAGCAATTGATTTGGGTAAACTTCTCTCAGATTTGGTGTACCACAACTCTGCTTGGATGCTGTGAGTGCTACTCAAGGAGTAGGCCAGCCTTTGATTTGCTGAAAAGCGGTGAAAGTAGGTGTGGGTGCGTGTTTTGGTTTGATCACTCAAATCTTTATAACGGTAGGCATTTTGATCATAATCAAGACCAATTTTAGTGCTTGAAACTAGGTTTGAATATACTCGATTCAATGTAAGGTTGATGCCTGTATTGTTCATATCAGAAAAGCGTGCAGAGACTACCGATGTATTTTTCGTTGCTTTTTTTTGTTTTAAATCAAGTGCGTTCCCAAAAGAAGAATTCATCAACATCGGACTAGATTGATTGTAAATGGCATAATTGTCAAACAATGAGAAATCCACCAAAGACAAATCAACAGAGGCATGCATAGGATTTTGAAGTGCTATGCCGTTCCAAAATACTTGGCTTTGAATGGCTGAGATGCCCGATCCGATCAGAGAAAAAGATCCACCCAAACTTTGCAACCTAAAATAATTCAAAGACCCATAAAGCTGATGTTGTGCATCACTTAGTTTTTCAGTGGCACCATGCGCACTTGAATCTATCAAAGTAGTTAATAAAATACGCTGAGCAAAAATTTGAGCAGTGTCTAACTGATGTGTTTTCTGAGCTGGGCAGTGCAATGAGGCAAACAGCCCCACAAAAAAATATGTGTATTTTTTGTTTAGCATATGATTGACATATCCCGTATCAATTTCTATTTTTTTAAGGCTGGTATCCTGGCTTGTGATGCAAAGCCCCTTCCCTTTTCAGTGGTTGACTTTTACTCCTAGTTTCTACTTAGAGCTCACTTACAGTAGCGGGAACTGCTCATGATTTTAACATGATTCCCATTTAATTTGAATGCATAACCATTCAAAACCTGAGGCGAAGTTATAGAATATTGAATTTATATCCTACCCCTCTCACTGAGATTAAATGTTCAGGGGCGCTTGAGTTGGTCTCAATTTTTTTGCGAATTGAGAGTATAAAATTGTCGATTGTTCTATTGGTAATTTCAGTAGAAGATGACCATACTTGATCTAAAATTGATTGTCTTGAAACTACTTGACCAGGATGTTTTAAAAGCACCTGCAAAATCTCTTTCTCTTTTTTAGAAAGCTCTATATGCTGATCATTTTTAACGATTACAAATTTATCAAGATCGATTAAGACTTTGTTTTTAAGATAAATCTTTGATGGCTGGGCATTTTCTTTATTGTCAGACTGTAACTGTTTATAAACCTTTAATCGATGTTTTATTTTAACCAGCAGTTCTTGAAGATCAAAAGGTTTTTTTAGATAATCATCAGCTCCAGCTTTAAGCCCCTGAATAATATGCTGTTGTTCAATTCTAGCTGAGGTAAAAATAATGGGAATACTCGGTAAATGTGCGCGCACTTTTTTGCAAAAATCAATGCCGTTTTCTAAAGGCAACATCACATCTAAAATCAATAAATCAAACTGTTTTTGTACAACTTTCTCAAGCAAGCCTTGAGTTGAAGCAAAACCCGAAACCTTATAACCTTGGGTTTCTAGAGCAATTTTGAGGCTTTGCCTGATGGCCTGATCATCTTCTAAAATTAAAATATTGCTTTCTTTTAGGCTTTGCATACCTTTACAAAGGTAAAAATTGTTGGTGTGAATGCAGAGATTATAAATATTGGTAATGAATTACTTAATGGTTTAATTGTCAACACTAATGCCAGTTGGATGTCAAAATCATTGTTTGAATTGCATTGTCAAACAGTTAAAACGACGGTAATCTCAGATCAAGAAAACCAAATTGTTGAAGCCCTTCAAAACTGTTTAGACTCTCAGAGCACTCTTTTTATTTTTACGGGTGGATTAGGCCCTACTTCTGATGACATTACAAAAAAAGTAATCGCTAAATTCTTTGATCGAAAGCTGATCACACATAAAAAAACGCTTGAAACGATTACCAACTTTTTTGAGCGCAAAAACAAGACAATGCTCAAGGTTCATGAAGATCAAGCCCTTGTTCCGGATGGATCGATCATCCACACAAATGACTACGGCACCGCTCCAGGCATTCAAATCAATATACAAGAGAAAACCTTTTTTTTCTTTCCAGGAGTACCTCATGAAATGAAAGCTTTGTTTAATAAAAGTGTTCTTCAGTTTATAATGACTCAAAGTCAAGATCAAAAACTCATCATTAAAAATGTGATTACTAGAAATATCGGCGAGTCTCATTTGGCTCAAAAAATTGAAGCTTGGCAAGAAAAAATTGAAGCTGATGGCTTTGAGCTGGCTTATCTGCCTTCTTTTAGATCAGTTATTCTAAGAATTTTCAAAAAAAGTTCTGCATCAAATTACAGCAAAGACACAAAACAACTTGATGCACACATTAAGACACTCAATGAATACATTGCTGATTTTTTGCCGAGCATACAAGAAACAAAAAACGCTAAATATTTGGCTCAATTACTGCTCAATAAGCAGGCAACCATAAGTTTTGCCGAGAGTTGCACAGGTGGATTACTCTCTTATCAATTCACTCAACACCCAGGAAGCTCTACATATTTTATGGGAGCCCATGTTTCATATGCCAACACTTCAAAAATTAAACATCTTGATGTTGAGCCTCAAATGATAGAAACACAAGGAGCTGTGAGTGCTCAAGTGGTTAAACAAATGAGTCAGGGCTCCATTACAAGTTTCAACTCTGATTATGCTATAGCCATATCAGGAATTGCAGGCCCTGGTGGAGCTACACAAACCAAACCTGTAGGACTTGTCTACATTTCTATTGCCAACAAACATGACTCTTTTGAAAAAAAAATTCACCTTCAAAAACAAAGAATTCAAAATATGCAACTGGCATGTGAGTATGCCATTGCTTTATTGATAGAAAAAATAGAAAAAGAAGGTTTTTAAGCTTCTTTAATTTCTAAATTTTATTAAATTTGTCCTCCTAAAGATAAGAACGCTATGTCTAGAATGTGTCAAATTACCGGAAAGAAACCAATGAGTGGTCACAATGTATCTCATTCAAATAGAAAGACGAAAAGAAAATTCATTCCAAATCTTCAGACTAAAAAGTTTTACTCTGAAAAGCAAGGTGAGTGGATTACCTTAAAGGTTTCTGCTGCAGGCATTAGAAACATTTCAAAAAACGGGCTTGATGCTTGTCTTGTAAAAGCAAAAGAGAAGGGCTATTACGCTGGTTAATTTGCTTAAAAGAAAATATAGTTATGCGTTGTTACTTTTATGTATCAACGCATTTTTTTTGAGCAATATTTCAATTGCCCAAACCAGAAATCCTTTTTTTTACGATGAAGATCTACTCTCGAGAGCTTTTTTTTCTAAGAACAGAGCCGAACTGATTTCTAAATTGCCAAAAGGCAGTGCGATCATTTTATTTTCTGCCCCTAAAAAAAACAAGTCAAACGACATTGACTTTCAGTACCATCAAAATCCTGACTTTTATTATTTCACAGGCCTGAACGAACCCAATTCAGCAGTCTTCATAAGTGCTAAAGAAGTCGAAATTTTAGGTAAAAAAGGTAACGTATTTTTATTTGTTCAACCCAAAAACAAGCAAGACGAACGCTGGAATGGACTCCGCTTGGGGATTGAAGCTGCTAAAAAAACGCTTGGAGTTAATCATGTTTTTGAAAACAACGCCTTTGCTGAAGTTGATTTTAGTGCTTTGCAAGGCATTGAAAAAATACTGTGTCTCAATTTAGATGATTTTATTTCTAAAGACGACAAACAACTCAGGGGTGATCTTGCAAGCATGCTCAAACACTTAAACCAAAAACTATTCAAAACAGACAACATAACACTCAATCAAGACACCTTAAAAGAAATTACAGCCTCAATTAGAGAAATCAAAAAACCTGAAGAAATTGAATTGCTCAAAAAAGCCATCACAATTACTTGCAATGCTCTGTCAGAATCAATGAAATACGTGACTCCTGGGCAAACTGAATATCAAAATGAGGCTGTCATTGAATATTTTTTTCACAAAAATGGTGCTGAAAAAGTAGGCTTTGAATCGATCATCGGAGCTGGAGAAAACACTTGTGTATTACACTACACAAGCAACAGAAGACTTTTGGGATTTGACGATCTAATGGTTTGTGATGTCGGAGCAGAATACCATCACTATGCTGCTGATGTGACCAGAACTTTTCCTGTGAGTGGTAAATTTTCTAAAGAACAGCTTGCCATCTACAATTTAGTATTGAAAGCCCAAAAACAAGCTATTGAGCAAGCTGTAGTGGGTAATAAATTTTGGGATCCACACCAAAAAGCAAAGCAAATTATCATTCAAGGGCTTAAAGACCTACAGATTATCAAAGAAACAAAGGAGTATAGAAATTATTTTATACATGGCACCTCCCATTATTTGGGACTTGACGTGCACGACGCAGGTACTTACACCAATTTAAAATCGGGCAATGTGATTACTGTTGAACCAGGTATTTATATTCCTGAAGGGTCAAATTGTGATGCAAAATGGTGGAATATAGGTGTACGCATAGAAGACGATGTTCTAATCACAGAAAACGGTCCAGATGTGCTCTCTGATTGTGTGGTTAAAGAAGTGGCACAAATTGAAAAATTAATGCGTCAAAAAAGTATTTTTAATAAGATCAAATGAAAGATACGCTGCTTTGTTTTTTGTTTTTTATTTGGGTTTCTTTTTCTGTAAAAGCACAATTCTCTATTCAAGGTACCATTAGAGCTAATAAAAGTAAAGCGCGTTTTGTGAATGTTCAGATTAACAGCTCTTCTTTGGGAGTAACCTCAGATGAAAATGGATTTTTCAAAGTTGATGGTCTTAAAAAAGGATCTTACAAACTTTCATTTTCATCTGTTGAGTATATTCCATTTGACACAATTATTTTGGTAGAATCAAATGTGTCTTTAAATATAGATTTAAAAGCAAAATACAATGAGCTTCAAGGCATTACCATATCAGCCAATTTAAAGCCCACTTATGTCTCTAAGTCTCCCGTAAAGGTTGAGATTATGACACAAAAACAATTGAACTTATTTTTACCATCAGCAAATAGCTCATTAACAGAAAGTGTTGCTTTAATGCCAGGAGTTCAAGAAGTTGTTGCTTGTGGAGTTTGCTTTACCAATAATATTAGCATCAATGGTTTAGATGGGCCTTATACCGCTGTTTTGATTGATGGCATGCCCATGTTTGGCAATTTAGCTTCAGTTTATGGCTTAAATGGAATTCCTAATGCTTTTATCGAACAAATAGAAGTGATTAAAGGCCCAAGTTCAACACTATATGGATCAGAAGCTGTAGGGGGAGTAATTAATGTCATCACAAAAAAAAGCAATGCTGAAAACCAAGCTTCTATTGATTTGATGCTCAACTCTAACGAGGAACTTTTTGCAAATTTAGCTTTTGAAAAACAAGCGAAACACTTCAACTATATGCTGGGATTGAATTCTGCTCGTATGCACAACTTCAAAGATTTCAACAATGACTTTTTCAATGATATGATCAATTTAGACCGCTATAGTTTGTTTCAAAAATTTGATTTTAAACGAAAAAGTGGCCAGCCTTTTACACTAAGCAGTAAGCTTTACTATGAAGATAGAAGAAACGGTGTTCAAGATTTTTTAAGTGACTATAAAAACTTAAGAGGAAATGATAGTATTTATGGCGAGAGTATTTACACAAAACGACTTGAACTTTTTGGATCTTATCACTTTAACAGCAAAGAAGAAATTAGACTAGACTACTCTGTTTCATTACACGATCAAAACAGTTATTATGGAGATGTTTCATACATCGCCAAACAAAACACAGCATTCTTCAACCTCATACATCACAAACAAATCACCAGACACGAGTTAACCTCAGGCCTCACCTTTCGAACCCAATACTACAATGACAATACCATCGCTACTCCACAAGCTGAGTTAAATTACATTCCTGGTGTGTTTTGTCAAGATGAAATTCCAATGCATAAAAAGCTAAAGACATTGATTGGCCTGCGTGCTGACTACTATTCTGAACACAAAGCTATTTTCTCTCCGCGCTTAAGTGTAAAATACGATCTTAACTCACTCAATACCTTGAGACTTAATGTGGGTACAGGTTTTCGAATTGTCAACCTATTTACTGAAGACCATGCCTTTGTTACTGGCCAACGCACCGTTGAAATTAAAGAAGATATTTTACCAGAACAATCGATCAACACCACCTTAAACTATCACAAACTCTTGTTTTTCAACAACACGCAACTCACTTTAGATCTAGATGCTTTTTACACGTATTTCACCAATAAAATCAACCCAGACTATAGTGAGGCTCAAAAAATCATCTACCAAAATAGTTCTGGACACTCAACCAGCAAAGGTGTTAGTCTGTCTATAAACCAGCAAAGTAAAGCATTAGGCATCAATGCCAATATTACTTTACAGCAAGTTACCGAAACTGAAATTGATGAGAACAACATAAAAATAACTCGTGCGCTAGAATTCGCCCCTAAATGGACTGCTATGCTTGCCGTTTCTTATCTTTTTGAAAAAATTGCCTTAAGAGTTTCTTACAATAATCAGTTTACAGGCCCAATGCAATTGCCAGAAGTTTTTGACATTGATCAAAATGGTCAGCCTCTAACTACCTCAAGACCTACTCTTTCTCAAAGCTTTAGTTTGCACAACATCAAACTTGAAAAAACCATCAACAAAAAAATCTCAATCTATGGAGGCATTGTTAATCTTCTCAGCTATCGTCAAGCGCTCTCCCCACTAGTAGGCATAAATGATCCGAATGCTAGCAACGGCTTTAGTGCTTACTTTGATACAGCCTATGCTTTCTCTCCCATTGAAGGCAGAGAATATTATCTTGGGGTTATACTGAATCTATCTAAGAATAAATAGATTTGCAGTTCATGCAAACACAGAGTAATCATTCTTTAGGTACATTTTTATTTAAATATAGAGGTCAAATTCCTGTCGTGCTTTTTATTTTGGCCATTTTCTTTATTTACAATACAAATTATGCTTTATTTACCGAAAGTCAAACCTTGGCCTTGAAGGCAGCTTCTATTTTGATTTCAACACTGGGATTTATCATTCGCTTTCACGTCATCGGATTTTCAAAACCAGGCACTTCTGGCAGAAACAGAACAAAACAAGTTGCAGATGCTTTAAATACAACTGGATTGTATTCTATAACTAGAAATCCTTTGTATTTAGGTAATTTTATGATTTGGCTCGGGCTTGTATGTTACTGTTTAAATGCATATTTCATATTGACTTTTTTGATATTATTTTTTCTCTTATATATTCCGATCATAAAAGCTGAAGAGGCTTTTTTAACTCAAAAATTTAAAAGCCAATATCTAGATTGGAAAAACAACACTCCTGCATTCTTACCCAACCTATTAAAATATAAAGCTTGTAAACATCCCTTTAAACTCAATGAAGTTTTAAGAAGGGAATATTCAGGATTTATGGCCTGTGTTGTCGCTTTTGTCTATGCAGAACTTTTGATGCTTTTTTTCTCAGAAAACCTAAAACATTTTCCTTTTCACTTATTATATGTGCTTGTGGTTGCAGCTGTAATCACCTTTTTACTTAGAACATTGAAAAAAAGAGGAGTTTTATAAAAAACTTCTAACAACTCAAATAAAAAAGCCTTTCATTGATCAATTGAAAGGCTTTATTTTTTGTAGCGAAGACGGGAGTTGAACCCGTGACCTCAGGGTTATGAATCCTGCGCTCTAACCAACTGAGCTACCTCGCCATTTGGTGTGGCAAATATATCAACTTTTTCAAACAAAAAAAGTGTTCTGTGCACATTAGATTTTAATTTATGCTGCTCTTTTAAAGAAAAGTAAGGTGCAAAAAAATCATTAAAGGCTTGTTCAGAATAATGCTGTGCCCTTTCAGCAAAGGAGATTTTTTGCACCATCTCATCTTTGAGATCAATCCATTCAATCAACAAATACTTTTCAGTGCTCTTATGCAGAACTTGAGCAATCTTCTCAAAAGAACACAAGGCACTAAAAAACAAATGATGCACCACAGCAAAACAAATACTCAATTCAGCCTTTACATTCAACTCAGAGAGCTCTATAAAAGAAATGTGATACACAGATTTTGTTTGTTGAAACGCTTTTGATACTGCGTGAGCATCTTGCTCAACACCAATGGTTCTAACTGTTTTTTGATTTAAAAAAGAAGTATACATGCCTGTATTTGCTCCGATGTCTAGGGCTGATTTCACTTCAACCTTCTCAAGTATTGAGCTAAGAATTGCTTTTCTCTCATCAAAGTACGCATCGCTATGATTATCAAGAGTATATTCTCGCCACAAACTACTTCTACTTACTTTAAAATAAGTCACAAAATCTTCTAAAAACCTGATGATTTTCAATTGTTTTTTTACCGATTGAATCCCGCTTGATTTTCTGTGTTTTATTTTGTTTGGCAAATGAATAAGTAACAAACAATAGATATTTAGCCAGCTTCTCAAAGGCAATTCAGCACTTGCCTTGGCAAGGTCAATCCCATTTCTGTGTTCTAAAAAAATTGATTTTATGCTCCTGTAAAAGTATTTGTGATAAAATGCAGGCACTATAAACTGTTCTATAAACTGTTTTAGGGCCTTCCACCCACCTACTCCATCATGCTGCTCAAAAGAAGTAGTATCAATCAAGATCGCCTGATCATCTACAAATGTAAAATTGTGAGCTGCTGCATCTTTTAACGTCATATTATAATTTAATGCCAGCTTTTGAATTTTCAGAGTTTGATGCGCTACATGCATTAAATGCGGCAAACTCCACTGAGTGGGCTGACTCACAAAATCTAATTGATTTGGCTTGATAATGATGTGATCTTCTGATTGCTTTATCTGTTTGAAGGGTAAGATTAATTGTTGCTCAATCAAACTGCTGTATAAGCCAGATGCTTTAAAAACCTTAAAGTGTTGTAAATAGCTCTTTTTTAAAAACCGATACAACACACCTTTTTTATAAAAAAGGTAGGCATCAAAGTCACTGTAAGAATCAGTATGCCTTTGCATGGCTATGAATTGTTTTTACCTCTTTTAAAAAAGCTCCACAAAAAAGCTTTGATGCTTTTTAAATAAAACAATACAGTCACAATACCTGCCAAGATAACTTGATAGAAATAACTGCCTGTTCCAGGATCTATATAGGCAAAGGTCAGGTTTTCCATTTTTTAGGATTTTGCCTCCAACTTTTCAGCATTTCTATCTGATCTTGAGTAACATATCCACCCAAAACAGCACGATCAATCAAATGCAAGTAATCAGAGAGGTTATAAAGTAGGCAATCATGCTCTTTAAAAGCATCAATCGCTTTTTGAAAACCATAATTAAAAATTGAAACCATGCCCAACACTGTACATTTTTGCTCAACAGCCTTGAGTGCTCTAAGGCTACTCATACCACTTGAAACTAGATCTTCAACCAACACAACACGATCTTCTTTGTTTAAACGTCCTTCAATTTGATTTTGCAAACCATGGCCTTTAGACTGACTTCTAACGTAGATAAATGGTAAGTTTAAACGCTCAGCCAATAAGGCTCCGTGAGCGATTCCGCCAGTAGCAACACCAGCTATGCAACTCACCTTTGAGAACTTATCTTGTATGAGTTCTTTAAAAGCGTCTGCAATTTTTGCTCTTATTTCAGGATAAGAAAGCGTCACTCTATTGTCACAGTAAATCGGAGATAAGATTCCGCTGGCCCACTGAAAAGGTTCTTGTGGGTTTAATTTAATTGCCTTAACTTGTAAAAGCGCTTGAGCAATTTCTTGGGCGATGTTTTCTTTATATATCATGGGCATTCAAATATTTTATCTAGGCAAAACACTGAACATTACCAAAAGTAAGAAAAGCTTTGAAGAAAGTCAGGCTGATTTAAAAATACCACAGTTAAAACCTAAAGACTTGGTAATGGTATTAAATAATTTTTTGTTGCTCTCATCTATTACTGAAGTACTGATTTATTCAAAAAAACCCAAAGCAACGCTTAAAGAAATTCGTAAGCACTTTCAATACATCAAAGCAGCAGGCGCTGTTGTTTCTAAAAAGAATCAGATTTTATTGATTAAACGATTCGGTATGTGGGATCTTCCTAAAGGAAAAGTTGAGCCCAAAGAATCAGCAAAAAAAGCAGCTTACAGAGAGCTTTTTGAAGAAACCAATTGTAAATGTAAAATAGGCACAGAAATTTGCACTACCTATCACATCTACCCTTTTAAAAAAGGATTTGTTTTAAAACAAACCAAGTGGTTTGAGGCAAGAGCTAAAACTTCTAAACAACTCAAAGCACAAAAAAAAGAAGGCATTGAAAAAGTAATGTTTAAACCAAAGAAAAAAGCCCTAGAACTACTTGTTGATTCATATATGAGTTTCAAAAAAATTAAAGACGAAATAAATGTGCACAAAAAGCGTTAATTTTGAGTTATGCGAATTATTTTCTCAACCCTAATAGTCTTCTCAATGCTCTGTTCTCAAGCACAAGACACAAGCTCAAAAAAACTGCATACACACCTACCCATCAAGGGTGATGTGGGCATTACACTAAACATTTCTCAAATTTTCTCAGACTTCAGCATCAATGCTCCCAACGATGATGTGTATGAACATTTTTTTATTAGAAAGTATACAAAGAATGATTTAGCATGGCGCTTTGGCATTGGTTTTTTTACCAACAATACTTCATTCATTGGTCTAGACAGTGTCTCAACAGCAGCAGTAAGAACTGATTCTACCTTGAAAAACAACAAGCTTTACCTCTCTCTTGGGCTTGAAAAACACATCAATACAGGTTCTCGGTTAGACCCTTACTTTTTAGCCTCGGTAAGCTATGGAGCCATTGGCAAATCAAGTTCAAACACTGTAGTTGAACTAAGCGATACCACAGGCACTTCTTCAACCAATCGAATTATTGAAACCCCTGGAGGATCTCATTTTAGAATTTCTACAGGTGTTGGATTCAACTATTTCATTGCTCAAAAAATTGCTCTTGGTGCAGAATATAGTTTAGGATACAACTACATTACTACAGGCGGAGATTTTTCTAAAGTAGTGGTTCAAAAATCAGTCAGTGGCACTGAAAACATTCAAAGAACCACTGGAACAAATCAAACACAAACCAGCTCTTTTAGCTTTTTAGGCTCAGGCAGACTGAGTTTGTCTTACTTTTTTTAAGACAAATTAATTGCCTACCATTTTAGAAGCATCGACCCACTGATCAAATTGTTGCTCTGTTAAGTAACCTAAATTCAAAGCTTCTTGCTTTAAAGTAGTCCCGTTAGCATGAGCTGTTTTTGCAATTTTAGCTGCCTTATCATAACCAATATGTGTATTTAAAGCAGTTACAAGCATCAACGAATTGTCTAAATTATTTTTGATGTTTTGCTCATTGGGCTCAATGCCTACCACACAATTCTCTAGCAAAGATTTTGAAGCATCTCCCAATAATCTTGCAGAGCTTAAAATATTGTAGGCCAACATAGGCTTGAATACATTCAATTGAAAGTGTCCTTGCATGGCTCCAGCTGAAATGGCTACATCATTGCCAATCACTTGTGCACAAACCATGGTAATGGCCTCTGGTTGAGTAGGGTTTACTTTGCCTGGCATAATTGAAGAACCTGGTTCATTCGCCGGAATAGAAATCTCACCAATTCCACAACGCGGACCTGATGCCAACAAACGGATGTCATTGGCAATCTTCATCAAACTCACAGCAATTTGCTTAAGCGCACCATGGGTTTCAACGATTGCATCATGAGCAGCCAATCCTTCAAACTTATTTTCTGCACTCACAAAAGGCAATCCTGTGAAGTCTGCTATTTTTTTTGCGACCAATTTAGCATATCCTTTTGGAGTATTGATGCCTGTGCCTACAGCTGTTCCACCCAAAGCCAATTCAGACAGGTGCGCAAGCGTATTTTTAAGTGCCCTTAAGCCATGGTCAATCTGAGAGGCATAAGCAGAGAATTCTTGACCTAACGTAAGGGGCGTGGCATCCATCAAATGTGTTCTGCCGATTTTCACGATGTGCTGAAAGCTTTTTGATTTTTTCTCTAGTTCAGCCAATAACTGCTCTAAGTTAGGAATGGTATTCTCAATGATGAGTTTGTAGGCAGCGATATGCATCGCCGTAGGAAAGGTATCATTTGACGATTGAGATTTGTTGACATCATCGTTTGGATGGATTGCTTTTTGTTCATCACTCAACATTCCTCCATTAATGACATGCGCTCTATTGGCGATCACTTCATTGACATTCATGTTGCTTTGAGTCCCAGAACCTGTTTGCCAAACCACTAAAGGAAATTGATCATCTAATTTTGCATCTAAAATTTCTTCACAGACCTTTGAAATCAAATCTCTTTTCTGCTCAGAAAAATCTGAAAGCTCAGCATTGGTATGTGCTGCTGCCTTCTTTAAATAAGCGAATGCACGAATAATTTCAATGGGCATAGAGCCAGGCAATCCAATCTTAAAATTGTTTCTAGAACGCTCTGTTTGCGCACCCCAATATTTGTCTGCTGGTACTTTAACCTCACCTATGGTATCTTTTTCAATTCTATAATCCACAATAATTTTTTTGTCAAATTACGATATTTTATTGCACTTTTGAGAAGAATGCACACGAATTATCTTCATTATTGTCTTTTATTGCTTGTTGTTGTTTTTAGCCATTGTGCTAAAGCTCAAATTGATACTGAAATACAACTTAAAGACAGAAGTTTTACTGGGCTTCGCACAGGCATTAATCTACAAAACAACTTTATTGAATTTGGCATAGGTCACATATTTATTGACAAGCCGTGTAACAGAGACGCCAAAGACTTTAGACCAACCTGCGGATTTCCTAAACGATTAGAACTAGATCTCACTTTTGATGTTGGTTTTGCAGGCAATCCTTTTTATGCTCAAAAATTAACACTATTGTACACGCCACTTGCCATTCATGGTGCCAAAGCCTTTAATTTCAAACCTATTTATTATACTTTTGGTCATATTATTGCGGGCATTTCTTTGATGAACATCACAGATTTTTCATCTAATCTAGTCTTGCCATTGCCTGAAATTGGGTGGATGGCCCCTGAGCGCATAGGCTTGGGCAGAAAAAACAAAAAACACAAATATGAGCTTGATTTTCGTATTAGTTATGCTCGTTATTTTGAAAATGAGCGTCTAGACCGTTATCAAATAGGAGTACATCAAATTAATTTCTTGTTTTTGTTTTTATTTAATCCAAATACACACTGATTTTAAGTCGTTTTTCAATCAGTTTCATTATTTTTGAGTAAAATAAAAACTATGAGCTTTACATTACCTAAACTACCCTATGCATACGACGCTTTAGAGCCACATTTTGATGCGCGCACCATGGAAATTCACCATTCTAAGCATCACAACGGATACACTAACAAATTAAATGCTGCTATTGAAGGCACTGATTTAGAAGGCAAATCAATTGAAGATATTTTAAAGCAGGGCATGAAGAGCACCGCTGTTAGAAACAATGGTGGAGGTTACTACAACCATAAGCTTTTTTGGGAAATCTTATCTGAAAATGGTGGAGGAGCTCCTTCAGGAAAACTTGCAGATGCCATCAATGATGCCTTTGGTAGTTTTGAGGGTTTCAAAGAGGCTTTTTCTAAAGCTGCTGCCACAAGATTCGGATCTGGCTGGGCATGGCTTTGTGTGCACAAAGGCGGAAAATTAGAAGTTTGTTCTACCCCCAATCAAGACAATCCATTGATGAGTGGTGTTGGATGTGAAGGATTTCCTATTTTAGGATTAGATGTATGGGAGCATGCATATTACCTTAACTACCAAAACAGAAGACCTGATTATATCGTGGCATTTTGGAATGTTGTCAACTGGGAAAAAGTATCTACTTTATTTGAACAAAACGCTTAATCAACAAAGTCGTTTTGAAAAACTTTTAGGCCCTTGATCTTAAATCGAGGGCCTTTTTTTTATTTTAGACATAAATTAATGTGTTATGATCACTGCTACTGATGCTTTCAAGTCGTTCAAAGGCTCTTTACTCCCCCAAGAAGAAATGCTTGAGGTGAGTGTTAAAAAAAATAAGCTCTTTATCGGAATCCCTAAAGAAATTTCTTTTCAAGAAAACCGAGTAGCTTTAGGCCCCTCATCAATTAGTGTACTTGTAAATAACGGGCACAGAGTGGTGATTGAAAGAGGTGCAGGAACAAATGCCAATTTTACTGACAAAGACTTTAGTGAAGCCGGAGCTGAATTGGTTGATGATGCTAAAAGTGTTTACAAAGCCAATTTAATTGTCAAGGTAGCTCCTCCTTCAACCGATGAGATTAAGCTCATGCAAAGCGGTCAAACACTGGTTTCTTCATTACAACTCTCAACACAGAAAAAAGAGTACTTTAAAAAACTTCAAGAAAAAAAAATTACAGCGATTGCTTGGGATTTCATCAAAGATGAAGAAGATATTTTACATGTGGTAAGAGCCATGGGTGAGATTGCAGGAAGCTCTTCTATTTTAATTGCCTCTCGATATTTAAGGGTGACCTCTGAAGGGCCAGGAATCTTACTAGGAGGCATTACTGGAGTATCTCCAACCTCTGTAGTTATTTTGGGAGCTGGTACTGTTGGGGAGTATGCCGCCAGAGCAGCACTGGGGCTTGGCGCGAATGTCAAAGTGTTTGACGATTCGGTTTTCAAATTAAGAAGATTACAAAACTCTGTGGGTCAACGAGTATTTACCTCTACCTTTCAACCAAAAGATCTCATCAAAGCCTTGAGAAGATCAGATGTTGTAATAGGTGCCATCAGAGCTCAAAAAGGACAAACCCCTTGCATTGTGTCAGATGAAATGGTACAGGTGATGAAACCTGGGTCGGTAATTATAGATGTTAGTATTGATCAAGGTGGATGTTTTGAAACCTCTAAAGTGACTGATCACAAAAAACCAGTATACAATAAATACGGCATCACTCATTACTGTGTGCCTAACATTCCTTCTTTGGTACCCAGAACAGCATCTTTAGCACTGAGCAACATCTTCTCTCCCATTCTTTTAACTATGGGAGAAGGCGGTGGAGTGAATCGCTTGATTAAAAGTAATGGGGGTATTAGAAATGGCGTCTATATTTTAAAAGGGGCACTCACCAATCAGTCGATTGGAAAGATGTATAATCTGCCCTCAAAAGACATTGAGCTGTTGCTTTCTATTCTTTAATCAAAGACAGAACATGCTAAGACGTATAAGAATATATGGTGTAGGATTTTTTTTAGGCTGCCTGCTTTCTTATTTCTTTTTATTCAAAAACAGAGATCATAATTTAGATTATTGGCTACCTAAAGAGCGTATTCGAGATGAAATTATTTCAAAAAAACATTTTTTCGATGGCTCATTTTCATGTGCACAACAGTGTTTAAATATAAATTCAGACACTGCATCTATTGAAATACTTGTTAAAACAAGTGACATAGACTTTTCAAAAAGCCAAACAAAAATAGCACAGAAAACCTATTATTTTGAGCAAGAGGCTTTCTCTTTTCAAGCTCAAATGGGCGAGGTCATTACCTTTAAAAACTTAAGGGCAAAAAAAGATGAAAAGTGCCTTTGTAAATGATTTTAGAGAAATCATATAAAATTAATAATGAACTAGTTGAAGTTTTTATTGAAAGTGATGATTTTAACAAGCTTAATGCCTTTTTAAACTCAAAAAATTATCACAAAATCATTTTACTGGCAGACGAAAATACACTAAAGCACTGCCTGCCAATCATTGATCAAAACTACTGCATGCTGCACAAGGCCGAAATCATTGAAGTTGACCCTCAAGAAAGTAGCAAAAGCCTTGAGTACTGCGTTCAGATTTTCAACACCCTACAAGAGCTGCAAGTCAATAAAGACTGCTTGATTGTAAATCTAGGGGGCGGTGTGATTTGTGACTTGGGTGGATTTATAGCAAGTATTTACAAAAGAGGGATTGACTGCATTCACCTACCTACCACCCTTTTAAGCATGATAGATGCCAGTATTGGCTCTAAAACAGCCATTAACTTAAATGATCAAAAAAACCAAATAGGCTCTTTTTACAATGCAAAAGCAGTGTTCGTGCATCCTATATTTTTACAAAGCTTGTCTGAAAGAACCCTCAAATCAGCTTTTGGAGAAATTTTAAAATACGCTTTAATTCACGATATCGATTTATTTGACTCTATTTCAAAAACACCAATCAATCGCACTGATTTAACTGAGCTTATCGCAACATGTATCGATATCAAAATTCATTTTATCGAACTTGATCCTTTTGATCAAAAAGAAAGAAGGTTCTTGAACTTTGGCCACACCATTGGGCATGCTCTTGAGGCTTATTTTAGTTCTAAAACCCCTATTTACCATGGAGAGGCTGTTGCTCTAGGCATTGTCTCTGAAGCCTACCTTTCAAACAAGCTAGGCAAGCTCAACGCAGAAGAACTGAAATTGATTACCGAAACCACCTTAAACAAGTTTAATTTTAAAGGAGTCAAATTCAATGCAAGTGGAGTATATAAGCACGCACTTCAAGACAAAAAAAATGACAAGACTGGTATAAAATGTGCACTTATCAAAGGCATAGGAATTAAAGATCGCCTTGAGACAATCAACAAAGAAGATCTTTTAGAATCGCTTGAATATCTCAAATCAATGCTTGATAAATGATCGAAGTTCAGGTTCCTCTATCTAAAAGTATCTCAAATAGACTACTAATCATTGCTCTTTTATCAAAGCAAGAGCTTTCATCGACTGAACTTTCCCAGGCCCAAGACACCCTAATTCTTAAAAAGCTCATCGATCAATATAAAGAAGGCGCCTTAGATTTAAATGTTGAAGATTGTGGTACTGCTTTTCGTTTTTTATGCGCCTTTTTAGCTACTCAAAACAAGACATTTAACTTATTTGGAACCAAAAGACTCAATCAAAGACCCATTACTCCTTTAATAGAAGCATTAAGAGAAATGGGCGCAAAAATCACCTACCCCCAAACTCCTTTAAAAGCTCCACTGCAAATCAGTGGCCCCTTACTTTCAAACACATGCCATATAGACTGCGCACAATCATCTCAATTTCTATCAGCGCTTTTACTGATTGGCGCATTTCAAAAAAAACCTTTTACCATCTACTACAAAAACCTTCATGCCAGCAAGCCTTATGCAGAGATGACAATTAAGCTACTTCGCAAAGCAGGAGCTTCTATTGATTTTCTTGAGAACAGGTCTATAATTAACTCATTATCAAACAACAAAAAGCTGTCAGTTGAAGTTGAGAAATGCTGGAGCAGCATCTCTTATTTTTACAATTGGGCCATGCATACCAACAAACCTATTTTTGTCAGTGGAGTAAAAGAGCAAAGTATTCAAGGAGATGCCATCTGCGTGAATTATTACAAAAAGCTTGGTGTAGACTCAAACTTTACAAAAAAAGGCCTGGTTATTACATCTAAACACAGGCAAATAAACAAAAAACTAGACTTTGATTTTAGCCACTGCCCAGACATCTACCTCTCTGTATTAACTGGCTGCATTATTAAACAACAGCTATGCAGCATGACAGGTCTTGAAAACCTTAACTTTAAAGAAAGTGAACGCCTTACTGCTTCTTTAGAATTACTCGATACTTTGGGAATTCACTGCACATCAAACAAAGAGTCTTTGACCATAGAATGCTACCCTGAAAACTATCCTAAAAAAATATCAATTAAAAGTTTAAATGACCATCGTATCATAATGTCTTTTAAATGTTTAAGCCCAATAATTAAAATTGATTTTAACAATGATTCACATGTTGTAAAATCATTTAAAAACTACCACCAAGAAGTAAAAAAAATATGCCAGCACATCGAATGTTAAAATCTATTGCAGCCTTACACGGAGCATGTGCCATTATATTGGGCGCTTTTTCTGCACATTACTTAGCTGAAATCATCCCCCCAAATTCTTTAGCCAACTTTAAGCTAGCTGCTCAATATCAAATCATTCATGCCTTATTTATGCTGGTTGTCTTGCAATTAAAAGTGGTTCAAAAAAGCTTTTTTTATGTACTTAACCTTGGCATTCTTTTTTTCAGTGGATCTATTTATGTATTAAGCGCTAAAATCATTACCAATCCCTCGGTGCTCAAAATCATCGGTCCTATTACTCCAATCGGCGGAACACTCTTAATCTTTTGTTGGATTTGGCTTTCTGTTCAACTGCTCAAGAATCAAACAAACTAAAGAATTTAGTCTGTATGCTCTTTTTAGAATAATAACGTGCTACATGGGCAATACCTTGTTCTCCCATTTGCTTTCTGAGTGCTTGGTCTTTGATCAATTTCTCAATGGCCTTAAACCACTGATCTTGCGATTCAGCTAAAAAGCCAGTTTTCTGATCAAGCACAATTTTTGTATTTACCCCATAAGGGCTTACCACAGCTGCAATACCCAAGGCCGAGTACTGAATGGCTTTAAACCCACATTTTCCTTCAGTCCATTGATTGTTTTTCAAAGGCATTAGTCCAATATGCAACTTTGAGAGATCTTGCACTTCGGTTGCTTTATTAAATTTGATGTTTTTTAAGCTCTTGAGTTTTAATTCGGCAGGTTTGTCAGAAATCACATGAAAATCAAAAGCATAGTGCTCTTCTAATTTTTGAAGCACAGGTTCTATGATTTTTAAGTACCGTAGAGTTGTTCTACTGCCCGTCCATCCAATAATAAGTTTTTCTTTGGTTTGATCACTTTTTATGTTGTGTTCTTTCTCAGTATCAACTACAGTGGGTAAGACTAAGACATTTTGATTGTACTTGCGAGCATAGTTTGCTAAAAATTCGTTTCCACAAGAAATCTTGTATGCCCATTTACAAATCAAAGAAACTTTTGATGGATTTTTTAAAAAATTAAAAAAGGCATTTTCTTTTGAATAATTCAATAAATAAATGGCATCGTCAAAATCATAAATAATTTTTTTTTTCAGTACTTTAGCGATGATCCATTCAAAAACAGCAGGACCAATCGGGCTGATCTCTCTAAACACAAAAACAACATCAGCTTTTCTAGCTTTATTGAGCATTAAAACACAAGAAAACAATCCACCCAACACGCCAAAGGCCTTTTTAAAAAGCTTGCCTTGTTGATATAAAATAGCATTGACCCTAGCTGAAAAAAAAGCATTTGTCTCTATCTGACACCCTGCCTTTTGCAAATCATCAAAAAACAGCTCATATCGAAACCTCTGCCCAGGAGACCCCCCCTTAGGATAAACAGATAGAAACAACAAACGCTTATTTTTCCGCAATGGCATGCCAGTAAGGTTGTCGATCAGAAAAGCGAATGTTTTTAAGACCACATTGCTGCATCATTTCTGTGATTTGCTGCTTTGAAAACCTCTGTTCTAAGGGGGTTCCGAAACGATCTAAAGCATCATTTCTAATAATTGTAAAAGATTTTCCCAAATAAAAGTTTAAAGGGATTTTCTTAGAAGCTTCTAAGCCAAAGATTAATTTCACTGCTCCGCTCAAAGCCACAAAAGGCATATAAATGAATAATGCAATCACATCACACACCAACTTTTTCAAACCACCTGGCAAACCTGAAATAACTTTTCTAAGTACTGTAGAGAGTTTAAATAAAAATTTAAACAACCACCCTCTTTCATTAAAATCATAATACAAATAAACCAAGAAATAACCTCCTTTTTTGACCTTGTCAACACATGCTTGCATGGCCTTTTGAGTATCAGGGATATGATGCAAAACCCCCAATGAAAATACTAGATCAAACGATTCGTCTTCAAAAGGCAAAGCTGACACCTCTGCCATTGTAACTCTTGTATTAGACTTATCTGACAAATAATTTTGTGCTACCAAAGCTGCTTTTGACGGATCAACACATTCAATAAATTTCACTTTTGAAGAAAGAAAACGGCTCCACCTCCCAGTTCCACAACCTACGTCAAGTGCTGTAGAATGTTTTGAAATCGAAGTTTGATCTAACAGATCAAAATAATCTTGGCCAATTTTCTTGAGTTGATCTTCTGAAAAGGCATTGAATTTTTGCCATTCTTCGCCAAAAGAATCAACAGTTTGCCAATCAATGTTTGATGATTTTTTTTGATCAATAAAACTGTTTATTTTTTGACCATTCTTAGTGACAATTACTTTTTCAGGCGGCTTTGAATATTCAACGTGCATAAACTGGCTCGAAATTAATTATTCTTTTTCAGCTTTAAGGCTTGATCAATCAAAAAAAGTTCTTTCTGAACTTGCTGGTTTGACTTTGATTTCTGAGCTCTTTTTGCAAAGAAAAGTGCTGAGTCGAGCATGTGATTCAATCGATAACTTGCAGCAAGATTCAACTCTAAAGCCCACTTGTAAGCCTTTGGAGCTTCAAGCTTTGATAAATACTGAATGGCCCGTTTGTGGGCGCCCATTTGATTTAAAAGCACTGCGTGATCTATGTTTTGAGCAAAAGAAAAACTCAGATGGTTTAAACCTTTCAAGTCACTAATTGCTTGGGTGTAATCTTTTAGCTTATACGAGGCTAAAGCTCTATTTTTTAAAGCTTTTTGATTGTTTGAATCTAAAAAAAGAATGGCTGAATAATCTCTTTGTGCTATTTCTGGTCTACCCAACTTATCTGCACAAAAGGCATGATTGGTCATTGCTTTGATCAATTTAGCATCTTTTTTAAGTGCAAGAGCAGCATAATAAAGTGCTGAATCATACTTTTGTTTGCCCATATAAGAAACACAAAGCGCATTGAATGTTCTGGCATATGAAGCATCTAACTGAGCGCTTGTTTTCAATGCCTCAATTGCCTTGTCATACTCAAAAGCATCGTTAAGCGCTACACCATAACCAAAATGAGCATATGCTTGACGAGTATATTTCTTGGTAATGTCTTGAAAAAGTGTCTGGCTAGTGTTCCAAACCCCTACCCTAAAAAAAGTCAATAATAAAAACACAAATGCAATTAAAGCCAGTAAGATTTTCTGAACTCGAAATCTCTGGGTAAATACAACTACAAAACATGCTAAAAAAAACACTCCCTGATAAGCATACCGTTCAGCCACCAGGGTATTGCCTATAGGCACAATTCGAATTACTGCACTTAAAGAACTGACAAAACAAGCAATAAAAAACCAAAGCAGTTTTTGGTCTTTCTCTATTTTTTTAAGCCCATAAATTAATACTATAAATACTAAAGGAATTAGGTAAAAATAAAATGGCAAAAGCCCATCTTGCTTTAAAGGATTAAAATGCAAAGCTGAAAGCTTTAAAGGCATAAAAAAACGCTCAACATAAAAAAACAAGGCTCTTGATGAGACAAATAAATAATCAAAGGGTTCAAAATTATTTTTTGATGAAAGTAATGACCCAAAAGCACTGGCGCTTTTCAAAGCCGCAATGCCAAAACAAATACTCAATAAGAAAAATGGCAGTAAGCCTGCATATTTTCTCATGCTCTTTTCTTTATCCATCAAGAATAAATAGACAAAAAAATACAAGGGTGTTACCACAGCCATTGACTTGCTCATTAAACTGAGTAGAAACAAAAACAACGAGGCCAAGTAATAAAGCTTCAGCTTGTTTTTTTGGTGATGTAAAAACATCAAAAAAGCTCCAAAAGAAAACACACTAAACAGCAAGGTGTTTTGAGCCGCCTTCCATGCCACAGATTCAACCATGAGTGGATGCAGCAAAAACAGCAATACGACCCAAAAAATTTGGTCTAAACGTAATTTAAATTGCTTTGAAATCAAGGCACAAAACAATGCATTAGATAAATGAAGCAGTAAGCTTACCCAATGATAACCCAAAATATTTTCATTGAATAGTTTATACTCACAGGCATACAAAAGCCAACTCAAAGGCTGGTAATG
This sequence comes from Flavobacteriales bacterium, assembly GCA_020631045.1. GTDB lineage: Bacteria > Bacteroidota > Bacteroidia > Flavobacteriales_G > JALEGO01 > JAHDHZ01. Next base: position 97,366 of record JAHDHZ010000001.1, read on the forward strand.
ACCCTCTCTTTGATGTGAAAATACATCGCGTAATTTTTCAAGATCAAAGGCCGTAACCCAATCGTTAAGCAAAATAAAGTTTTGATCATCAAAATTGACAAACTCATTTGCAAATAGATTTACATATGCGCACAAGGTTAACACCACTAAAGTGCAAATTGCTAAAATTTTATGTTGCCGTTTAAAAAGGATATCCAATTCCAATGTTAAGATTATGTCCTAATTTGTATTGCTCACCTGTAAGCTGCTCAAAATTTGTTTTAGGCTGAAAAATCCAACGCTGATTTTCAACCAAAGCAGGATCTCTGAGCTGAGCACCCCAATCCACCCTAAAAATAAAAAAGTTAAAATCAAATCTTAACCCTGCACCTACACCTATCGCAATTTCTTTATAAAATCTAGTAAACTCAAAATCAGCACCCGCTCGGTTGCCATCTTTATTGTACAGCCAGATGTTTCCTGCGTCTGCAAATACTGCTGCTTCTAAAAAATCATTGAGATCAAACCTAAGTTCTGCATTAAACTCTAACTGAATGTCTCCGACCCTAAAAAAACTTGATTTGCCGTAACTCTCAAAACTCCCAGGCCCTAAACCTCTGATACTCCAGGCCCTTAATCCATTTGCTCCACCTGCAAAAAAAGCTTTTTCAAAGGGCAGGGCACTTGAATTTTGTAAGGGCAAACCAAATCCTGAGAAAAACCGGTATGCTACTCGAGTATATTTAGAAAGCACCTGATACAGTCTAAAATCTGCATTTAACTTTAAAAAATGAGCATACTGAATATTAAAAAGTGTACTGAAAGCTGTATCAGAAAAACTAGGATTAAGTTGCTTATTTAATGCATACAACATAGATCCATATGATTCAATACCAAGCTTGTATGAGAAATTATTAACATGTTTAGAAGGTGGTCGTTTATGATGTAAAAACTGAAAAGTGCTCCCCAACAAAAAGTGATCTTGATAAGTATTTGTTAAATACGGGTTATCAAAACTTGCAATAGTGTCTTTAAAAGACTGGGTAGGAATTCGAACTAAATTAAGATCTATGGGCGCGAAAGAAAATACATTTAAGGGTGTTGTACTCCACCCGTAACGATACTGAAAACCCACAATGTTTCTCAAAAAAGTAGGTATTTCTTGGTGAGAAAACTGAGCAACAAATTCGGTTTGAGGATTCAAAATATTCTTTTGATTTACTTTTAGAATGGGCACTAACAAACGTTGATTTAACAAGCTTAACTCTACTCCGTAATTGATTGTATTGAAAAATGATCCTACTTGACTAGAGGTTAAAAACTGATCATTAGAAGCATTAAATGTTTGAGCTTCAAGGCCAATATTGGCTCTTAAAGAAAGTATCTCTCCGTTTTTAAAGGTGTTTTTATTTTGAACAGAAAAATCAGTTAAAATACCTAAACTGCCCCCCCTATTGGTTCCATTAAGCTCTACTGACATGGCATTTCTAGGCAAAAATGGTATGTGAATCTGCGCTTGTAGTCTGCCAATTGAGTCAGTGGGAGTAGTAATATCATTCAGCTTAATATTGACTCTTTTAAACAACTTTAAAGGCAACAATCTAGCATAAGTCATTTCTGTATGCTGTAAAGAAAACAGCGCTTGTTTTTCAATGAAAATATTATCAGTTAAGAAAGCTGTATTGATCTTGCTTGAAAGATCAGGATGCAACACATAATCAGAAGCATCAAGTTCAAAATCAAAATCACTATCACTTACTTGAATACTTTGAACATAGTATTTCTTATGATTTTCATTGTAAGTCGAATCTTTAAAAGATCTTTTATCTTTCGTTAAAATTTGCGTAACGTGTACTTGATTTTCAGCAAAAGCAGTATCAACTTTAAAGCTGATTTTATCTTTAGAAAAGCTGTAGTAACCTTTATTTCTTATATTTCTAACAATAAATTCTCGATCAGAAATGAAATCTTGTTGATCATAAATTTTTCCTTCTTTGAGCTTTAATTTATTTCTAGTAGCCCTCTGTTTATACAATAGCTTGAATGTTTCAAGTAAGTGTTCGTCTTGTATTTCACTTGAAATCTTAGCAACTTGATAAGGCTCTTTGGGCTCAATTAAAAAAATATGTTTGATTTTTTTCTTTCTCTTGCCAACTATTTTAACAGTGTCTTTTATGTCAGCATGAAAATACCCTTTATTGAACATGTATTTCTTAACCTTATCTAATGAACTACGAACCAAATTTGAATCATAAATAACAGGTGCTTTGCCGATCTTTTTAGACAAGAAACCTCCATCTTTCTTAGGCGCTATACGCCTTCCAAAATTATAGGTGTACAAGAAAAACGGATAGACCTCTAACAGCCTTCTATTAGGCTGTTGAGCAATGACTGACTTTAATTCGCCCTGATCAATCTTAGCTCCCTGTATATCAATTTTATTCTTCTTGAGTAAATAGCTGCCCTTGGGCACAAATTTTGCCGAATTGCATCCACTAAGCACATAAAGCAAGAGCATACTCAAAAAAGTACTACTTCGATGTGTTATATTTGCTCTCAGTGATTTCAAAAGCTCAAATCAAATTTATAGTTTCTTTAAGAGAAAAGAAACACAGAGTTAAAGAAGGATTGTTTATCGCTGAAGGCCCTAAGGTAATTCGAGATTTAATTGACAATCATCTTGAATTACAAGATGTATATGCCACTAATAAATTTGAGCAAGATTTGCCGCTCAAAACCCTCATTGATGCTACTACATTAAAAAAAATTTCAAGCCTTAAAACCCCTAATAAAGCTGTAGCTGTTTTTAAAATTCCAACTGAAAGCCCCATAGATGATGAGCAGATCACCATTTGTTTAGATCAAATTAGAGACCCAGGAAATCTGGGCACCATTATGCGCACCTGTGACTGGTTTGGCATTCAGCATATTGTGTGCGATCACAAAAGCGTTGATCAATACAACTCAAAGGTGGTACAAAGCGCTATGGGTAGCACGGGTAGAATCAGCATTACCTATACCGATTTGCAAGCATACTTACTGGCTCAGAGGCGCCCTATTTACAGAGCAGATATGCAAGGAGAAAGCATTTATAACAAGCAACTCGAAGAAAATGCCATCATTGTATTTGGAAACGAGGCCAATGGCATTTCTCAAAACATCAAATCTTTATTGCCCAAGGCATTGCATATTCCCAGAAAAGGAAAGGCTGAATCTCTAAACCTTGCTTCAAGTGTGGCCATTATGCTCAGTCACTTTACAAACTAAACCAATAGTTCAGCTTTACAATTAAGGCTCTATTTTTAATTGAGAATTGCTCATTGTAATTGTCTCCATAGACAATAAACAAATCAGACATAGGCTTAAATCGGTACTGCAAGCGGGTATTTAAATTGAGGTTTTGCGCTTGGGTATTGTATTGCAGATAGGTCGTCAAAAACAATTTTTTTGTAAAACTCACCTCTGTTCGAAAGCCCACCAGTGTTAAATCGGCTGTCTGATTTAAATAAGGCATATCAAAACGATTAAATGAAGCGTTTAGCTCAGCAATGACAAAAGGCTGAAAGCGTTTTGAGATACTAAGATTAGAAGTGAATTGATGGCCATTGTAGTATTGCCCAATCCTGGTATTTACAGCGTAAAAAAATGGCCTTCGTGCATTTGAAGTAAAATCAACAGAAAGGGCATTAAAGCTGTACCTACCCATAGGCAATGGCGTTTGACCACTAAAGGTAATGTCTCTGTCATAGAACAAGAGCACCTCTCTATTGATGGCTTTAAGGATCAAATCAGCTGAATTTTGAAATAAAATACCTCCAGATAATTCATTAATTCTGTCATTTGACTCAAGGCGCTCGTTCATATAATCACTGTAATATGTGCCTAGGGTGATTTTGTTGATTAGGGTGCTTTTAGGATACCACTTTCTGTAAATTGAAGGTTCTAAACGTACATAACCAATGTTTATATTTTGATTTTGAGTAGGGTCAAACAGACTTGCTCGAGGTACAAAACCAACATCTGCCCTGTAATTTTCTGTTACATGTTCGTGATTCCAAGAAATTGACCAGTTTTGATCAGCGTAGGTGAGCCAAGTAGCATTAGCAAAAGCTTTATTTGTAAGATTAGGCTTAAAAGAATGATGATAAAAAGCCTTTCCAATGAACCTACCATCTGCAGAGGCCAAATTATAATCTAGGCCTAAAATCCTTCCATAATCAGAGGCATTACTTTGCCTGTTTATAGCAATAAAAGCAATATTTGAGCGCTTAAAAATTTTTCTTTGCACAGCAAGTACCGAGTAATTTTGCGCATCGATACCTGAGGTTTGATCACTTGCACTTTGTGTACTCATCACTCCTATTCTCCAATTTTTACCCACTTTTCCACTCAACCTTGCCCCATAATACAGCGGAATCTGCCGCATACTAAAAGTTGTGCTATCAAATTGAAGGCCTATGTTTCTAGAAAAGAAAGGCCTAATTTTTGTAAATCCAAAATTGGCAAACAAATCACTATTCTCAGTAAAAAACTGTCGCCTTTCAGGAAAAAACAAACTAAATCGAGACAAATTAATCACTTGACGATCGACTTCTACTTGAGAAAAATCTGGGTTTACGGTCAAATCTAAATTTAAGCCCGTACCGATAGCCATTCGAGCATCTAATCCTGCATTTGGCTTTAGCTCTTCAGTATCTGCCTGGTAATCTTTTGTGTATGAACTTTGCAGGTATGGAATAATGGCTATGTTTTTATTTTTTTTGGGTGGATGTTGATCCCACTGAAGTTTTGCGTGAAAAGCGAGCGTAGCGATGTTAAAGTTTCTGGGTACTTTCACCCAAGCAGAATTTTCATTACGTTTCAAGTCATTTCTAGAAAAATTAATACCCCAAGACAAAGCTGAGGCATCATATCTAATGGATTTAAAAGGAATGGCCATCTCAGCTTGCCAATAGCCATCAAAGACTTTAACCGCACTGTTCCACTTTTGATCCCAAGAAGTGGTTACGCCAAATACTCCACCATTTTGCAACAAACCCTCTCTTTGTACTCCAAGAGGAGACACTGAAAAACTATAGCCATTTTGCCCGTCGTTGAACGGATCTATAAACACAGCAAAAGCATCGGTCTTAGGGTATGAATAATCACGCTTTAAAGACTGAATCACAAAATCTCCTTTGATTAAATCTTCACACTTTATAGCCAAGTAAATGTTTTGATCATCATAAGTCATTTGCACGAAAGTTTTACTCTGGGCAAAACCTGTGTCGTAAGGAAAGTTCTGATAAAAATCTTGTGCAATCTGAGTCTTTTGCCAAACTACTTCTTCAAACAATCCGTCTATTTTAATCTGATGAGCGGTTTTGTGAATATCGTATTGTTTTTGAGCCACAAAATACCCATGCAAAAAGATCATACAAAAAATAAAAGAAAAGGCTTTTTTCATGCTTTTCAAAAATACTTATCTTTTAGATGATGATGCAGCTTTATTTTCATGAATTTGAACTACAACTCAAAGATATTTTTGCCATTCAGCATGAAAAAAGAACTGTTCAGCCTACTTTAATTGTAGAACTTAAACTTAAAGAAATCAGTGGCTTTGGCGAGGCAACCGCCATCAAATACTATGATCAAACCACTGAAAAATTTAAAGAAGAGCTCCTTAAGATTAAAGCACAAATAACCTTTAATAAACTGGTGCACCCTTTTGAGTTTTACGCTCAGATTTGTAGCCTTACACGTAATCAATTTCTTCGTTCAGCATTAGATTGTGCTTACCATGACTTATATGGAAAAGTCAAGCAAATACCTACATTCAAAACCCTAGGGTTTAGCAATCAAGCAAAAGCTATTTCAAGCTATACCATTGGTGTAGATGATGCAGCGCAAATGCTCAATAAAATAAAACAAACCCCCTGGCCTATTTATAAAATAAAGGTCAACACTGGTTTTGATATTGAAATTCTCGGGTTTTTAAAAAGGCATACATCAGCAGAGTTTAGAATTGATGCCAATACAGGATTTAGCTACAAGCACTTAAGTGAGGTGCACGACTATTTAAAAGATTTATCGATCAATATTATTGAGCAGCCCTTGCCTACCAACCAAAACCCTGAAATGCTTAAGTTTAAAGAAGATTTTGATTTTACCTTTATTGCTGATGAGTCTTTTCAAAGTGCTGAAGATATTGAAGGCTGTATAAAATACTTTGATTGCATCAATATAAAACTGTTAAAATGTGGCGGTATTACATCTGCCTTTCAGATCATTGAAAAGGTAAAGCAAACTCCAACCAAACTGATGATCGGATGTATGACCCAAAGTAGCGTAGCGATCTCAGCTGCTGCTCAATTAAGCGCTCAGGCCAATTACCTTGATTTAGATGGCGCTATGCTGCTCTCTAATGATCCAGCAAGAGGCGTTAAAATATTGCCCAAGCGATTAGAATTAGACCAATCATATGGCAATGCAGGTTTAGAATTATTGCATTGAGCTACTCAACCAACGTTTCATTTCTTCTTTTTCAATTGACTTATTTTCAGCAAATTGAACAACTTGATCTTCAGTGATTTTTCCTACTCCAAAATATTTTGCCTTAGGGTGGGCAAAATACCACCCACAAACCGATGCTGCTGGCAACATGGCTAAGTTTTCGGTCAATTGTATCTGAGCATGATTAGGGCAATCTAACAGTTCAAATAAAGTAATCTTATCTGTGTGATCAGGGCAAGCAGGGTATCCTGGTGCTGGGCGAATGCCTCTATATTTTTCTTTGATCAATGCTTCATTATCTAATTGCTCTTCTTTGGCATATCCCCAGTGCTCTTTTCGCACTTGCCTGTGCATCATCTCAGCCAATGCTTCTGCCAAACGATCAGCCAAGGCTTTAAGCATGATTGATTTATAATCGTTATGATCTGCCTCAAACTCTTTGATCTTATCTTCAATTTTAAGCCCACAAGTCACGGCAAAACCTCCTATATAATCAGATTGAGGTGAAATGTAATCTGCTAGAGATAAATTAAACGCTCCACTTGCTTTTTGAGTTTGTTGGCGTAAAAAATGAAACTTCTTGTTTTCTGTGGGTAAAATCACCATTTCATCTTTTGCGTAACAAGGCCAAAAACCAATAGATGCTTTTGCTTCTAGCCAGTTCTCAGAGATGATTTGCGCTAACATTTTCTGAGCATCTGCGTAAAGCTCAGTAGCTTGTACCCCTACAATCTCATCATTTAAAATATTCGGAAAACGCCCTGCCAATTCCCAAGTTTGAAAAAATGGGGTCCAATCAATATAACTTGAAATTTGTTTTAAAGAAAGCTGATCAAAATGCTTCACTCCTGTGAAGCATGGCGCTACTATGTGATCATTGAATTCTAACTCTAGTTTGTTTGCTCGTGCTTCTTTCAAAGAGATTAGCTTTTTCACCTCTCTATGTTTTGCGTAATTTTCTCTTACTTTTTGGTATTCTTCTTCAATTTGAGTTTTGTAACCCTTTGAGGCTCCACCCAAAAGCTTTTCAGCCACTGTCACGGCGCGAGAAGCGTCTAGCACATGAACAGTTGAATCATTTTGGTAATGCTCTTGAATTTTAACTGCTGTATGTACCCTTGAGGTAGTCGCTCCACCAATCAAGAGCGGCACGTTAAGCTCAGCACGTTGCATCTCTTGCGCAACGGTAATCATCTCATCTAACGATGGGGTAATCAATCCACTTAAACCTACAATATCTACCCGCTCATCAATGGCTTTTTGAATGATTTTTTCAGGAGCTACCATCACGCCCATATCAATGATCTCATAGTTATTGCAGCCCAGCACTACACCAACAATATTCTTGCCAATATCGTGTACATCACCTTTTACAGTAGCTAGTAAAATCTTACCGTTAGTAGAAGCCACACCTGCCTGTTTATCTTCTTCTAGAAAGGGTAACAAATAGGCGACTGCCTTTTTCATCACTCGAGCGCTTTTAACCACCTGAGGTAAAAACATTTTTCCTGCCCCGAACAAATCACCCACCACATTCATTCCATCCATCAAAGGCCCTTCAATGACTCTTAGAGGCTTATCGAATTGTCCACGCGCCAACTCAACATCTTGTTCAATAAATTCAACAATACCTTTTACCAAAGCATACTCTAACCTTTTTTCAACCGATTGCTCACGCCAAGATAAATCTTTTTGCACGCCTTGAACCTTTACACCCTTATACTTTTCAGCGAGTTCTAACAAGGCCTCAGTAGCATCATCAGATCTGTTTAGTAACACATCTTCAACAGCGGTGAGTAAGTCTTTATCTAATTGATCATACACCTCAAGCATTGTAGGGTTTACAATGCCCATATCCATCCCATTTTTAATGGCATGGTATAAAAAGGCTGAATGCATGGCCTCTCGTACTTTATTGTTGCCTCTAAACGAAAAAGATACATTGCTTACTCCTCCACTTACTTTAGCGAAAGGTAAATTTTCTTTAATCCATTTAGTGGCCTTAAAAAAATCTACTGCATAGTTATTATGCTCAGCAATACCGGTGGCAACTGGAAAAATATTTGGGTCAAAAATAATGTCTTGAGGGTTAAACTCAATTTGATCAACCAAAATGTCATACGCTCTTTTGCAAATATCAATACGTCTTTGGTAGGTATCGGCTTGGCCTTTCTCATCAAATGCCATGACAATGACGGCTGCTCCGTACCACTTGATTTTTTTAGCTTGCTCAATAAATATAGCCTCTCCTTCTTTTAAAGAGATTGAATTGACAACTCCTTTGCCTTGTAAACACTGTAAACCCGCTTCAATGACTTCCCATTTAGAAGAGTCAATCATAATCGGAATTTTAGCAATCTCAGGCTCTGAAGCAATTAAATTTAAAAAGGTGACCATGGCCTGCTTACTATCCAGCATGCCCTCATCCATATTTACATCTAAGATCTGAGCGCCTCCTTCTACTTGATCACGAGCAATACTTAAGGCATCTTGAAACTTTTCTTCTTTGATGAGCCTTAAAAACTTACGAGAACCTGTTACATTGGTGCGCTCTCCTACATTTACAAAATTGGTATTAGGCCCAATAATTAAAGGTTCTAACCCACTGAGCATCATATGTCTTTCAGTCTGACTCATTTTTCTCTAGGAACAATATTTTCAACTGCCCCAGCAATTGCAGCAATATGACTGGGGGTTGTACCACAGCATCCTCCTACCATATTTAAAAACCCATCTTTAGCAAACTCCTCAATCAGACTGGCCATCTGTTCAGGGCTCTGATCATACTCCCCAAATTCATTAGGCAGCCCAGCATTGGGGTAGGCAGTAACAAACAAATCAGACTTATCTGAAAGCACTTTTAAATAAGGTCTCAATTCTTTAGCGCCCAACGCACAGTTCAAGCCAATTGACAATAAAGGAGCGTGCTGCAAAGAAATCATAAAAGCCTCGGTAGTTTGTCCACTCAAGGTGCGCCCTGAAGCATCTGTAATGGTGCCTGAAACCATGACAGGCAAGGTTGTATTATGCTCATCAAAATAGGCTTGTGCTGCAAACAAAGCAGCTTTAGCGTTGAGCGTATCAAAAATTGTTTCAATCAATAAAAGATCTACTCCTCCTTTGATGAGTCCTGAGATTTGCTCGTAGTAGGCCTCTTTTAATTCGTTAAAACTTACAGCTCTAAAAGCAGGATTGTTTACATCAGGTGAAATTGAAGCGGTTCGATTGGTTGGCCCAATGGCTCCTGCTACATACCTTGGTTTTGCTTGAGTTGAAAATTCACTAGCTATTTCTTTGGCAATCTTTGCAGACTCAAAATTTAAATCATAAGCAGCTGATTCTAATTTATAATCAGCTTGAGCAATAGTAGTGGAAGAAAAGGTATTGGTCTCGATAATATCAGCGCCTGCTTCTAAATAAGCGGCATGAATTTCTTTGATAATTTCAGGTCGTGTAATAGACAACAAATCATTGTTGCCCTTCAAAGACATCTCATGATCTTTAAAGCGCTCACCTCTATAGTCTTCTTCTCGCAATTTATAGCGTTGAATCATGGTACCCATAGCACCGTCAATCACTAAAATTCTCTTCTTTAATTCTTGTTCAATCACAGGGGTTCAAATGTACAATGCAAAAATTAAATTATACCTTTAAATCAGATTTAATTATGATACATTTTAAAGTAACAGGAAGCGGTCCTAACCTAGTCATTATTCACGGACTTTTTGGCATGTTAGACAACTGGCAAAGCATTGCAAAAATACTCTCAGAGCACTTTACTGTCTATACCATTGACGCCCCAAATCATGGAAAATCTTCTCATACCGATGCCTTCAATTATGAAGCCATGAGTAAAATGTTACTTGATTTTTTTCACGAACAAGACCTCTTAGAAAGCCATATCATCGGACATTCAATGGGCGGAAAAATAGCCATGAAATTTGCTCAAAACTATCCTGAATACATCTCAAAACTCATCATTGCTGATATTGGGCCCAAAGATTACCCAATTCACCATGACATCATCATTGATGCCCTGCAGTCAGTTGACTTTAAAAAAATTCAAAATAGAAAGCAAATCACCCAAAAGCTCTCTGAGTTTATACAAGAACAAGATGTAATACAATTTCTAACCAAGAGCGTTTACTGGCAAAGCAAAGATCAACTTGGCTTTCGATTTAATCTTGATGTAATTGCACAACAGATAAGTAATGTAGGGGAAGAGATTTTTGATAGAGCCTTTGAAAAACCTACACTGTTCATTCATGGCAGCAATTCAAATTATATTTTAGAACAAGACAAGCCTTTTATTCAAAGTATTTTCACTGATGTGAGCTTCAAGACCATCAAAGATGCTGGACATTGGTTGCACGCAGAGCAACCAGGGGCCTTCATAGAAGCCACAAAATCATTTTTAGTAACCTAAAAGCTGATCTTTCGTTCAAAGCTGTATGTTGAAACATACTTTTGTTGTTCTTCTATCTTGCTTACTATTAATTGGCGAGACCCAAAACATTGTCGTAGGCGCACAACAAACAAGCCTTTACATGCCTCATTTAAAAGGCAAGTCTATTGCCATTGTTGCCAATCAAACTTCTGTCATCGATGATACTCATTTAGTAGACTCTTTATTTTCTTTGAAAACAGAAATTAAAAAGATTTTTGCCCCCGAACACGGATTCAGAGGAAAAGCAGATGCCGGAGAGCATGTACAAAATGGTATTGATCTAAAAACAGGCCTGCCTATTGTTTCTTTGTATGGAAAAAATAAAAAGCCCAACAAGCAGCAATTAAAAGACATTGATCTGATCATTTTTGATATTCAAGATGTTGGTGTGCGTTTTTACACCTACATTTCAACCTTACATTACATCATGCAAAGCTGCGCTGAGAATGGCATTGAACTCATTGTCTTAGATCGACCAAATCCCAATGGGCATTATATTGACGGACCTACGCGCGATTCAGGGTTTGTATCTTTCGTAAGCATGCACCCCGTACCCTTGGTTCATGGTCTTACTATTGGTGAATATGCCCAAATGATCAATGGTGAGGGATGGCTAAAAACCAAACAAGCATGTAATTTAAAAGTTGTGAAATGCTTAAACTACTCTCACAAAACTTCATATTCTTTAAGCATTGCTCCTTCCCCGAATCTCAAAAGCGATCAATCTATTGCCTTGTATCCTTCATTAGGACTTTTTGAAGGCACCATTGTCAGTGTGGGCAGAGGTACTGAAACTCCTTTTGAGCTTATTGGTCATCCTTCTTGTAATGTTAATGACTTCACCTTTACCCCTAAAAGTTCACCCGGAGCCAAATATCCTAAGCATGAAAATCAAGTGTGTAAAGGGTATAAATTAACTGACTTTGCAGAGCAACAATTGACTAAAAAACCAGCTGTTTACTTGCATTGGATTTTAGAGCTATACAAAGATTACGGTAAAGAAGACTTTTTTTCTAACCCTAGATTTTTTGATCTTTTAGCAGGAAGCGATCAATTGAGAAATCAGATTTTAGACAACTATAGCGTGTTACAAATTAAAAACTCTTGGAAACAAGACCTTAAAGCTTTTCAAGAAAAAAGAAAACTTTATCTCTTGTACGAAGACTTTTAAAAATCTTCAAGCCAGTTTTATTGTACTTCTTTGATTGTCTTTTGGCTGTATAAAGTCTCAAGACCCTGCTCTAAAGAAAGTGTTTTAAGCTCAAAACGGCCCAACAACAGTGTCTTCTTGCCTTTCTCTGCGACTTGAGAGGCATTGGCTGGATGGTTCAAATAACGATCAATCAACACTTGATCTTCTTGGGTAATGTCTTTTGACTTGTCTTTGGTTGTATACCCTTGATCTTTCTTGACATAACTAAACGATACTTTTTTAACATCACTAAACAATCGTAACACCGGCTGAGCATCTGTATTTTTTTCAATCAAAAGTTGATGTATCATCTTCAGAGCATTAGAGTCTATAAAATCTTGATCGCTAAAACTTGACGAATAAGCACTTTTAGCTTCAGAAACAATAGATTCTAACAATGTTGCTTGAGTGATTTTGCTTCTTTTTAAGCGTGCTTGAAATCTGTTTTCTAAGACCAGTGATTTAAATCCTGGATCATTCATGCAGTTCTCTGTAACATGAGAGATAAAGCGCGAAAAAATCACATCGCTACGATCTTCTTTTTCATCTGTTTGAGAGTCTTCAACTTCAATTTTTAAATCATTGATTTTAGATTTCATGTCAAATATTTTTTGCTTCAAGGATTTAATTTGATCTGCTTGTTCATCCGACAGGTCTTGGTCATTGAAATGCGGCGAGTAATTGATTTGGTTTTGATCTAGTAATAGTTTTAATGCTGTGTTTTGCTCTTGAAGCATTTTGAGCTCTTCAGCGTTTTGCTTGTACTCTTTTGAAAGCGCTTTATAACTTTTTTGCAAAACTGTATATTCTTTATACAACAGCTCGTATTCTTCTTTCATTTCTTCAGCATATACCTTCAAAGAATTATTTTGATTAGTCACCTGGTCTTGTTGCAATTCAGCTTTTGGTGTGCCCACTATCTCTGTCTTAGATTCTGAAGAATTTAAAGCCGTATTGCAAACCCATATTTTTTGCCCTGGATACAGTAATGTGTTTCGGCTTAGGCTATTTTTTGCAAGTAATTCTGAAGGATCACAATCATAAATTCTAGCAATTTGATAAATGTATTCTCCCTTTTGAACAACATGCAAGTTCTTTGAGCTATTTGTAATCTTTTTCTTGGGTGGATTTTTCTTCTCAACAGAAGGGTTTGGCTCTTCTGTGTTTTTTAAAACTCCGAAATTGTTATAATTAAAGTTATAAACAACCGTATTGCTGTCTTTCAAAACAATTTTCTGTAAATATTTTACCGCATTAGACTTGTCATACTGTATGCGCGCAGAATATTTTTCATTTTCTAAATAAATAAGTGTATTTGAATACTCAATTTTATCAAAAAACAATCTTTGATCTATATCTTGCAACAATTGATCACACTGATCAATTTCAAACTCAACTGAACGAATAGCATTTCCTGTAAAAAGATAAACAGCCTTAATTTTACATGTTTGTTTAGCATCTAAAGATTGTACATAAATGGTCTGCTCATCTTCTGCATGAACCTCAATTTTGGCAGACACATCAATTTGGCTCAACTGAGCACAAACAGAACTGTGTAAAAAAAGACTAGTGATAAGTACTGAAAATATCTTTTGCATATTTCTTAGCGTTTTGAAATGCTTGATCATCAATCTGATGTTCAATGTTATTGTCTTTAAATACCTTATGAATAGAAACCGTATCAATATTTCCTACCAAATCATCTTTTGCCATCGGACATCCACCAAATCCTAAAATAGCTCCGTCTATACGATCACATTTTGCATCAATACAAGCTTTGATTTTTTGTTCAGATTGCTCTGCTCTACTATGCAGATGTGCTCCTAAGGTAATACTAGAATGTTCTTGTTTTATTCTTGTGATTAAATCGTATATCTGCTCAGTTGACGCACAGCCAATTGTATCTGCCAAAGCAAAGTCTTTGATCCCTAAATCTGATATTTTGTCAATCCAATCAGCAACTAGGTCTTCATTGTAATCATCTTTATAAGGATTCCCAAAGGCCATAGAAATGTATACCAATAATTTTTTTGAAGCACTTTGAGCAATGTTTTGAATTTCTGAAAGTCTCTGAAAAGCGCGTTCAATTGATGCGTTGGTATTTCTTTGCTGAAAAGTCTGAGAAATAGAAAATGGAAAGCCTAAAAAATCAACTTGATCAAACATACAAACTTGCTCTGCGCCTCTTTGATTAGCAATGATGCTTAAGATTTCAGTACCTTTTTGAATGTTGATTTGCTGCATTACTTCAGAAGAGTCAGCCATCTGCGGAATTGCTTTTGGGGAGACAAAACTTGTGCAATCCAACACATTAAAACCAACTTTCATCAAAGCATTTAAATACTCAACTTTCTTTGAGGTGGGAATAAACTCTTTAATCCCTTGCATGGCATCTCTCGGACACTCAACTACTTGCATATTTCAAAAGTACAAAATCAAACTTTTTTTACCTATGATTTTGCAACATTCACATAAAAAGGACGTTAAATCACTTAGAATGTTTGACAATCAAGGTGTTAAAACTTGATAAAACCCTAGTAATTGACTAATTTAAGGTCATCTTGTTTAGATCACAATACATATTGCTCTTTTTGAGTCTGTTTTTCTCGATCAATGTTTCTGTATTTGCTGGAATTCTTAAAGTAGAAGGTACCGTCTATGAAGTTCCTGATAAAATTGTTGGTTGCAATATTGTTGTGCACAAAAATGGTGTGCCTGCTGCTTATTCTAAAAGCGACAATCAAGGTCTTTTCTCTCTCAACCTAGAACTTGGCGCCTCATACATGTTAGAATTTTCTAGAAAAGGCTATGTGAGTAAAAAAATAAACATCAATACTTCTGATGCACCAAAAGAGGAGTCTTACAACATGAAAAACATTGCGGTCGATTTATTCAGAGAACAAACTGCAAAAGACTTTTCTATTTTAAATAGACCCATAGCGAAAATCATCTACAATGTTCAACAAAATGCTTTTGTTTACGACATGACCTACAATGCCAAAATCCAAGATAAAGTTCAAGAGTTGTGGTTTGAAGTGCGTTCTTTTAGAGAACAAAGAGACAAAGCTTACAAAAAAGCATGGATGAAAGCTGAACTACACTTTAAAATGCAAGATTATCAAACCGCTCGTCCTTATTATATATTGTGTCTTGAGCAAAGAGAAATGGCTTTAAAGCCAAAAGAAAGAATCGCCTTTATAGATGGATTAGGCAACAAACAAGTAAGTGAAATTCCTGAAATTGAAGTAACAGAGCAAAGTGTAAGTCGACAAGAAGAGGTTATTACCAGAGGAAATAAAATCATAACAAAAAGGCATATTCAAAAAGGAGATAAAACCATTGGATACCATTCTGTGGAGCATAAAAACGGGCAAAAATATTATTTCAGAAGAAATATCCCTATTTCTTACAATACTTGGCTTCAACAAACCACAGAAAATTAGCTTTTTTTGTAATTTTGTTGAGCTGTGCAAATTGAATTGATTGAAAAGGCTGCTCGAACAATCCTAAAAGGAGGTACCCTCATCTACCCTACTCAAACACTTTGGGCTTTAGGATGTGATGCAACAAATCACAAAGCAGTTGAAAAGCTCTTAAAAATCAAAGAAAGACAAAAAGAAAAACAAGGATTAATCTGCTTATTTGACTCAGTAGCACAGCTAGAAGCATATGTTGAGTTTATTCCTGATCAAGCCATTCAAATTTTTGAAACTGCCATAAGACCTACAACAATCATACTGCCTAATGCAATCGATATGCCTGAAAGTGTTACCGGTCCTAACAAGTCTATTGCTGCAAGAATTACAAAAAATAAAACTTGCCAACAACTCATTAAAAAAGTAAAGCGTCCGATTGTTTCAACATCTGCAAATATATCTGGACAAAACTCTGTTACCCACATCAATCAAATAGATGAGAAATTAAAGATGAATGTAGACTATATGTTAATGAGCGATGAGTCTATGAGTGGCCAGGCATCTTCTATTATTTCTATTGACCAATCTGGTATAATTAAAATCATTAGATCATAGCAGACTTTAAGATTGACTGATGCAAAAACACATATTGAATCTTTTTTGAATACTCCAATCATTAAAGACATTGCTAGAGCCCTTCAAGATTCTGAGCACAAAGCTTTTTTTATTGGTGGAGTCGTAAGAGATCTTTTGCTAAAAAGAGAAGTAAAAGACCTAGATGTTGTAACCCTTTCAGATTCTGGCGTTTTGGCAAAAGAAATCGCCCATAAGTTTGGTGTAAAAAAAGTGAGCATATTCAAAAACTTTGGCACTGCTATGCTTAAGTACAAAGATTATGAACTTGAATTTGTTCAAGCTCGAAAAGAATCATATTCAGAGTCTTCAAGAAATCCAGAAGTTGAAAAGGGCACCCTAAAAGAAGATCAATTGAGAAGAGATTTTACCATTAACGCCCTTTCAATCAGTTTAAATAAAGATGATTTTGGCGAGCTTATTGATCCTTTTAATGGCATAGATGATTTAGAACATAAAATCATTAAAACTCCTATTGATGCTGACCAAACATATTTTGACGACCCTTTAAGAATGCTACGAGCAATTCGATTCGCATCTCAACTTAATTTTCAAATTGAGCAACAATCTTTTAAAGCCATTGAGAAAAATAAAAATAGAATTCATATCATTTCTCAAGAACGCATTACCGATGAGCTCAATAAAATTATACTCAGCGACAAGCCTTCAATAGGATTCATTCTTTTAGAAAAATGTGGTTTACTGCAAGAAATTTTTCCTTTGTTTTGCAAATTAAAAGGCACTGAAACCATTGATGGAAAGTCACACAAAGACAATTTTCACCATACCCTTGAAGTACTTGACAACTTAGCTAAAGAATCCAAAAACCTTTGGCTAAGATGGGCAGCCTTACTTCATGACATCGCAAAGCCAAAAACAAAGCGGTTTCATAAAGAGCACGGTTTTACTTTTCACGGACATGAAGACTTAGGCGCTAAGATGGTTCCTCAAATTTTTAAACGCTTGAAACTGCCTTTAGATCAGAAAATGAAGTACGTACAAAAACTAGTACGTCTTCATTTAAGGCCTATCGCTTTATCTAAAGAAAACATCACAGACTCTGCCCTGAGACGTCTTTTATTTGAAGCCTCAGATGACATCGATGACCTTATGCTTTTGTGCATGAGTGACATCACTTCAAAGAATGTGAACAAGGTCAAGCGTTTTAAACAAAACCTTACTGTAGTATCAGAAAAACTCAAAAATCTAGAAGAGAGAGACAAAATCAAAAATTGGCAACCTCCTATCAAAGGCGATGAAATTATTAAGCTGCTGCACATCCAACCTTCAAAAACAGTTGGAATCATAAAAGAAGCCATAAAAGAAGCTATTTTAGATGGAATCATAGAAAACGATAAAGAACAGGCCATTGACTTCATGTACAAAAAGGCTAAAGAACTCTTATAAAAATTTTGTTAACTCAAGATAAGTCGTACTTTAGTATTGATGAGTCGAATTCTCTTTACCGTAGCATTTTTTTTAATTAGTCTGAGCAATTTATTTGCAGCGCAGATGGCAGTAGTCTTAAAAACAAAAGACGCTAGTCTCAATCAAATTAAAATTGCAAAATGTATGATCACCTCAAACGGTTCTCAAATATTAAGCACATCGACCAAGAATGGTAAACTCTCATTTAAGCTTGACTACGATAAAAAATATAAGATTCAAGTTTCAAGCAATGGCTTTGAAACCTACAACATGCTCATTGATGCCAACATCATTGATGAAATGAAAAAATACGAATACGAGTATATTCTCTCTATTCTAATGGTTCCTTCTAGGGATGGATATAAAGCTGTTTACAAAAATTGTAAAGGCATTACACAGGTAGGGTATAACAAAAGCAAAGATGAATTTAATCTAACATGCGAGCCTGGAAATTATTCTTACAAACCTGCCAAAACAAACAGCGATAAACCAAAAGAACAACAAATAGCAAGTAATAAGCAAGAAAACAATTCTGAACAACAAGTCGTCAAAGAACCTATTACAAAAACATCTGAGCCCCTTACAGATGATGATCAAAAAAAGATAGAGCCTAGCGCCTCAGCAAAACAGTCTATCTTTAAAAAAGACCTTGATAAGATGCTCAACGAAATTGAAACTAGAAATAGTACCGCAAAACAAAAACGCATAGAATTAGATCAAATCAAGCAAGAAAGCTTTGAAATTGACTTAATTTCAAGAAAGAATATGGCTAAGAAAAGAAGAAGTCTAATTGAAGAAATTGCTGATAGTAAAAAGACTTCAAAAAAATCGCTCTTGCTTCAAAATTAAGCAACTGTCTAAAAAACTACTATTCTTTTTTGAACGCTCATTTCATTTTCTTTTTTAAATTCTAAAAGATACTCTCCTTTTGCAAGATTTGTAAGACTCAATTCATTATTGATTTTTGATAAGTTGTATGTCTTCAACTCTTGGCCTAATATGTTTTTTAAGACCAAAACATTAAATTCAGAACTAGTTTTCACGGTAAGTTCTCCTAATGAGGGAATAGGAAAGATTTCAATTTCATTTTTATTTGAACTGACCACATTATTATTACTATAACCACTCAAGACTTTGAACACCTGAGTAGCATTACATCCAAGAGCATCTTCTACCCTTAAAGAGTAGATTCCAGCACACAATTCAGAAACCTGTTGATCTACCACTAAAGAGTCGATAAAAAATGTAAATGGCGCTACTCCATTTAAAGGGTCTATATTTATTTTAGCAGAACACATGTTATTTTGATCTTCTAAAACTTGTTCTACGCTAAAATCTATAGGATCTGGTCTGAAAATTTCAAAACTAACGTTAGAAGTTGCACAAGCCTGTGATGTATTTTTTGATCTAACTGAATAAAGACCAGCCCCAAGGTTATTGATAAGAGTGTCACTGATTACTTCAATGGTATCTGAAGGTGTGTTCAAATAAAATGGCTCATACACTTTATCAAGAGCGATCAATCCATCCTGACTATCATCACAAGTTAAATTTTCAGTCTGAACCACTACAGAAGGTTTGTATTCAAGCGTAAATCTATGATGCAAATCAGCTGAATCTAAAGAAATATCAATTGAAAACTGATCTGAGAGCTTATAGGTTTCTCCTGTTTTATGGTCTCGAATAGATATGCAGCCATTAAAACCAGAAAACTCTTCAACACTGAGTGTATGCAAATCATAAGTATTGCCTTTTATATTTAAAGAAATTGAAAAAATTGTATCGGTTGCGTAACTTGAAACAGAAAAGTTTTGATTAAGATCATTTGAAACTGAAATCTGAGCAATTCCAACTTCTGTATTCAAAATTTTCCAAGCATCATACTGTCCATCAAAATCTTTGGTAGCACCGTAAATTTGACGAACAACCACTTGGTCTTGTTGAGCATTCGATCCAAAACTTAAGCGTAAAAAGTTCGACTTCTGAGCTTTTTGAATAAACATATGATCTTGATCTGACTTACAAGATTCTTTCACTCTTAAAACAGGTGATGCACCATTAGCCTGTACCCAAAATGCTTGAGAAGAAGCAATTAAATTTGAACCATCATTTGTACCCACTCCAGCTCCTGGAGATGATCCTGGAACGTAACTTGAATAAGTTGCCATGTCTGGATTCCAGATGTAAATAGCAGAATTGATATTGCTTTTATCCCAATCAACATCATCCCAGTCTATGGTGCATGGATAAGGATTACCTACCATTGACCAACCGTCATCTGATGAGCCTGAGTTGGTAAAACTCACCGGCAAATCAATATCGCCTTGATTCACCGGACCACTATGATCAATCGTAAAGCCCTGAGTACCCGTAATGGTATCTCCGCACCATATCCAAACACCTTGACCAACTGCCAAAACATCAGATGTTGAGCTAGGTACTACATAACCATTGTCAATTGCTCCAGGTTCTGACTCATCGTAAAAATAAAAACTTGGCCAAGGAGAAGCCGCAGTTGGCCAAGTAGGCCAATCAGATCCAGGAATTCCACTGGTAATAAAATCATCGTCAAATGCCTCTAAATCAATGCCAGAAACCGCCGAGCTTAAAAACCTCCAATTGGTAGCTCCTGCATCAATGTATCTTTGCATTTCTATATCACCTAAAATTGTACTTGTCGAGGGAATTTCTAATATTCGTGCCGTTTCAGTTTCATCTGAGATCAATGTTAAATTCCCGTTTGTTTGTAGATCTCCATTTAAAATTTGAAGAAATCCTTTCAAATCTACTTTTGAGCTCCCAGAGATCTCAAGGGTAGAATTGACATCTAAAATCAGATTATAAACCTCAAGATCTGCATCAATCGTCACTTGCCTTGACTCACAATCGCCTTGTATTCGAATGGTTGATTGGTCTGCTGTAAAATCACCTTGATAAGTGAAGTTCTCAAAAATGTCTAAGGTATCTGTATTGTTTAGTTCAAAAGAGGCTCCAGGTTGAACAGTCAAGCTAAATACTTGTTGGTCAGAACTGATTATGGGAGAAGTTCCTGTAGTTGTTAAAATTGCTCTTTTCAAAGAAGTTGGCACTCCATTGGTCCAATTAATTGAGTTGGTCCAATCATTATTTACACCTAGCCAACTGGTTGAAGTCAAAGACTGATCTGAGAACTCATCAATTGAGGCAAGGGTAAAAAAGTCTCCATCATTAAATGAGAATGCATTAAATTTTAATGTATCACCTGAGACAGAACTTGGGCTAAAAACAGAAGCATCAGAAAAATCATCATCTGAATCAACAATCAATCGAGCATTCAAAGTAGTTCCATGATCAATTTCAGATAGAATAATTGAAAGATCAACCAATCCCACATCACCAGTTTTTGTAATCCTAAAGGTTTTAAGCATTCTGTTGTTTAAGCTAGCAGGAACATTTGACGAATTACAATTTAATTGATTTGTTTCTGCCCAAACTAAATACTCTCCATCTTCAATATCGGTAGGATTTTCAATACGTACAATACCATTGCCTTGACCAGCCGTATGAAAATCTGCACCAGTTTCTTGACCAATTCCAGCCAATTTAAGATCATAGTCTCCATTTGCAGAGAAATCTTGATCAAAATAATCTATTGATCCTATCGAAATATCATATTTAGATGATAAATAATTTTGAACTAAGTTGTGCTCTGTTAAATTTAGATCTTCACTGTAAATAATAAACTCAGCAATATCTCCTTGAAAATTATCACCAGAACCAGCTGAACCTCCTGTCTCATAATAAGTATCGTTGTTTTTACCACCTATTCCTATAGCTCCTGAATGGCTATAAAAGTACCCTATACCTGAAATTGGCGTCAAATCAAGACCATTCAAAGTAACATTAACAGTTCCGTTAAGCGTTGCCTCTCCATCAAAACGTACCCCAAGAATATATTCAGTATTGGCAGAAATACTGGTATTGGTTGAGTAAAAGCCCCATCCACCTCCAAGACCATCAGAGGGCAGATTCCAAACACCCACATATAAATCTCCATCAAAAATATAAAAGTTTAACCCCCTTGATCGACCTCCTTGCTCGTAAAGAACTTGCCTAGAGGTAATGTCTGTGCTGGTTTTAAACGCCATATAATATGAATACTGTGTATTCAACCCAATATTGATGTCATTGTCGTTGTCAATCGTAAAATCATCATCAACACCATCAAAACTCATATATGGCTGGCCATTAAAATTGGCTGAATTTTCATCGGCATGCAATACGGGACGCTGAGTGGTATTCGTTTGATAGGCCTGTTTTGAGTTGCCTCCCACATTTGTGAAATACTGTACGGTACTACCATCTAAAACTGCATCTGCAACCTCTGTAGCATCTAACCAAAAGCGAACCTCTGAGAGGTCTCCTACTCCACCCGGACCAAGTATGCCTGAAGAATTTGTCTTTAAAGAACCAAAAGTAAAAAAATCACCATCACTAAAGTCAACCGATGAGAACACTGCATAATCCCCAGAAATACTCGAAGCACTCACAATTGAAGCATCACTAAAATCATTGTCGATGTTGTCTATCAACAGAAAAAAATCTGAAGCTACAGCTCCTGTTAAACCACTAGGATCAATCTCAAGCATGACATCTACATTGCCTACATCTCCTGTATGTGTTACTCTCCAGCTTAAATTAAGCATCTCTTGAATTCCTGAAGGAAGTCCTGTGTAAAGTACTGTGTCTTGTAAATTATTGTGTCCTGCCATTAAAAATTCTGAAGCATTCAAATTAGAAGGATTTGAAAATCGAACATAAGAAGAACCTTGGCCATCATCTGAGGTAGACCCATCTGCAGCTGATCCGATTCCAAAGACTTGATAGTCATAATCTAAATTGGCTGGAGTGTCTTTATTGTGATAATCAGTACTAGAAAGTGTAATGTCAAACTTTGAGCTCAAATAATTCCAAACCAAATCTAACTCAGCGTTGTTTAAAGCCTTGTTGTAATGAATAAATTCAACCAGATCACCCTTAAAGTAATGTCCTGTGCCTCCACTTGTGCCAGTTTCATAAACTGTAGCATTGTTTTTAGCACCCCATCCAATATCTGCTCCATGTGAATATAAATAGCCCACATTGCCAGCAGTTGTAGATAAATTTCCGTTTACATAGCCCCTAATAGTACCCGTACTCGAACTGTTGCCCTGCAACTGATGAGTTAGAATGTAAGCGGTATTTGCTGAAATAGAAACACTACCTGAAGTAAATGTCCAAGGAGATCCGATGCCGTCATTGTTGTTGTTCCATCCACCAAAATACAAATTGCCGTTGTAAATGTATATGTTTACTCCTCTTGTACCTCCACCCTCTTCATAAATCATTTGACGAGAAGTAACATCACTCCCTGTTCGAATGACCATGGTGAAATGTTTCTCTGTCTGTGGTAAAGAAGAGGTATTTAAATCACTGTTGTTGGGAATTCTTAAAAAATCATTTGTGCCATCTAAAACAGCAACACCAAAGCCATTTAATGCAGAACTACCAGTAGTAAAAACAGGCATCCTACTAGCGGTTGTTTGATTCATTGCATTGGCATTATATCCTTGATTGAGAATCTCAGAAATAGCATCACCATTACCGTAATCAGTCTCGTCTAAATTATACCAAAAGCGATTTTCAGTTTCAGTGCCTGCGCCACCTGGCGCTTTTTGTGCAAAAACTACGTTTGAGAACAACAGTATAAACAACCATATGTGTTTGCGCACAAAATACATACCCAATTGTACGCATAAACTCTATATTTGGTTACGCTAAATACTTAGAAAAATAAGTCTATCTAAAAAGCGTAAAGGTGCCCTTCAAGCTATGCTCAGAACGATCATAACCAGAGGCTTCAATCCAATAAAAGTAAGTGCCTTCAGGCAGTTCAACACCACTATAACTTCTACCATCCCACTTATTGTCTAATTCATCAAAATTATAAACCTGTGTACCCCAACGGTTATAAATTGTACACTTAAACTGTTCTATTCCACGATCATCTACCTCAAAAAAGTCATTGAATCCATCTCCATTTGGCGTAATTACATTAGGAATTACAAGTTCAGCGGGAGGATAAATCACTATTGTATAAGCAAAGGTATCAGAACACAGCTGCGTTTGATCAGAATAGGCTACCAGAGTAACAGTCATTTCGCCTCCTTCATAATAAGTGTAAAATGGATTTACATCAGTAGAGGTATAGCCAGTAGAATCTCCGAATTCCCACCAAAAGCTCATTTGATCAACACCCATGCCAGCTTGCGAAGTATTCTCAAACAAGACATCTGCTGGAGCAATTTGATCATCTACAATCGGTACAAACGACGCCTCTAACTCAACATGTTGCAAATACACACTATCAATGTCAATACATCCATTTGCATCTACCACTGTAAGCACATAAGTTGTATCAACAGGGGTAAATGTTTGTGGATTAGCCACATCATTATCAGTCAAAGCAAAATCAGGGGCCCAGTTGTAAAAATAGGGTGCTGTTCCACCTTGTGCAGTAGGATTGCCTCCCAAGGTTTGTACATCAATAATACACAAAGTATCTTGCCCAAACCCAGCTTCAGCCTTAGGACCAGAAAACGAAACAAATACAGAGTCAATGTCTCTACAACCATCAGCATCTTCAACAAACAAGACATATTGTTGATCAGCCTGAATGGTAGCAAAAGGATTTGATGCTGTAGTATCTAAAATTCCTGTACTAGGCGTCCATAGATATGAAAATGGAGCTGTTCCGTCTGTTACAGTTGGATTGCCTCCTAAAATAATTGTTCCGCCTGTACACAAGAAATCATTCACGCCTCCTGCCTCAGCTTTCGGCCCATTCGGATTGTAATCAACATAGACAGAATCTAAATCTGAACAACCTTCACTGTCAGTTACAATCACCATATAACTGGTATCAATCTGAGTGGTCGTCAAAGGATTGGCTACTGAGTTAGAAGTCAAGGCATAATTAGGAATCCAATTATAAGTAAAAGGAGCAATGCCTCCATTTGCGGTAGGGGCACCTCCCAACATCACTGTACCTCCACTACAAATCGTATCTTGTCCAAACCCTGCTTCAGCTGTTGGTCCATCGGGGTTAAATACCACTACAACATCATCTAAATCAGAGCAGCCATTAGAATCGACCACCAACAAAGTATAGGTTGTCGTTGATGTGGTTGATGTAATCGGGTTGGCACTTGAAGGAGAATTTAAATCAGTAGATGGCGTCCAAGTATATTGAAAAGGTGGAGCTCCGAAAGTAACGGTCGGATTGCCTCCCAAAAAGATTTGCCCAGAACTACACAAAGTATCTTGACCAAACCCAGCATCAGCAATGGGTGCTTTAAAGTTGTAGAACACAACTGCCGTATCTATATCAACACATCCATCAGCATCTGTAAGTACCAAAACAAAATCTACTGTATCAAAAATCCCTGAAGCAATCGGATTTGAAATGCTAGCATCATCTAAGAATTGTGCATTGTTCCAATTGTACGTATAAGGTTGTTGCCCAAGAATAGCAGTAGGGTCTCCACCTAATTGCACCTCTCCGCCTGTACACAAACCCTCTAAATTTCCGGCCTCTGCTTTAGGACCATTCACTACTTGTACATAGACACTGTCTAAATCAGAACAGCCAGATTCATCAGTGACAGATACCACATAATATTGCGAAGTGGGTGGATATGCTGCAGGATTAGATGCTGAATTTGAAGTGTTTAAATATTGGTTTGGAATCCACTCGTAAGTGTAAGGGAATACTCCGTTACTTGCCGTTGGATTACCTCCTAAATAAATGGTTCCGCCAGTACAAACTGTATCAGCACCAGCATCAGCAATTGGTCCTGCTGTTTTTTGCACATAAATAGAATCTATATCAGAACACCCTTCTGCATCAGTCACAGAGACCACATAGAGTTGATCTGCTGATAAGCTTACTACAGGGTCAGCAATGGTATGATCATTGATGTTTTGATTGGGTATCCACTCATATGAAAATGGTGCCAAACCACCAACTGCTGTAGGATCACCCCCTAATTGAATGCTACCTCCGGTACAAACTGTATCTGAAGGGCCAGCACTTGCAAGCACTGCATCAGGATTTAAAAAGACAACCACGCTGTCAATGTCGACACAACCTTGAGCATCTGTGACAATGAGTTCATAATCAAAATAAGTAGGCACCGATGAGCTCCCCGTAAAAATAGGATTGTATGTCGCCGCATCGTTTAAGTTATTTGACGGATTCCAATCAAAAGAGTAAGGAGAAGTTCCGCCAATTTGAGTAGCATCACCACCCAATAAAATACTCTGAGAAGTACAAAGGGTATCACTGCCATTTCCTGCATCTGCTGAAAATCCTGAAATGACATTTACAAACACAGAATCAACAGCAAAACAATTTGACTCATCAGACAAGACCAAGGTATACCAGCCAGACTGTTGGCCACTAAACAAAGGATTTGCAATGCCTGGATTGTTTAATTGAGCCTGCGGAGACCAATTATAAGTATAAGGAAATACTCCATTTGAAGCAGTAGGATTGCCTCCTAAATATGCTGAACCACCAGTACAAAGTGTATCGCCAGAATTGCCACCAGCATCAGCTATAGGGCCATTTGATTTGCGCACGTGTACAAAATCTAAATCTGAACAACCATCAGCATCAGTAACTTTTAAAGTATAATCTGTAGACACAGTTGGATATACCCATGGGTTTGCAATTTGATTGTTACTAATGTTTTGATTGGGAGTCCAAAGGTAGGTGTAAGGATCTATTCCATTTTGAGCAGTAGGATTTCCACCCAGCTGAATTCCATTATAAGTACATACCGTATCATCTGCAGCAGCCTGAGCAATTACAGCATCAGGATTTACAAAAACAACTGCCCAATCTAAATCTACACATCCGTTAGCATCAACTACTTCAAGTACATAATCGTAGTAAGCTGGCGTTTGATTAGGAGCACTAAAAATAGGATTGTAAATCGTAGAATTATCTAAGTGTGTAGAAGGATACCAGTTAATATTATAAGGCGCCTGACCACCAATTTGACTTTCATCTGCACCAAGTTGTACTTGTCCTGATGTACAGAAAGTATCTACCCCACCAGTAGCATCGGCCATAAATCCACTAATTACTTCAACATATACTAAGTCAGTACCCACACAGCCATTGATGTCAGTGACAGAAAGCTCATAACTCATAGAAGAAGTTCCTGAAAATAAGGGGTTTGCTAGCGTATCTGATGACAAAAATGTAGATGAAGACCACTGATAGCTGTATGGAGGTGTGCCTTGAGATGCTGTAGGCAAACCACCTAAATAAACATCTCCACCAGTACAAATTGAATCATCCAAAGCAGCTTGGACAAAAGGAGCATCTGAAGAAAAGGCTATGAATAATTCATCTGTCTGACTACAACCTGTAGCATTGTCAACGACTTGAACCTCAAAATTTGTAGCCCCACTAATAATTGCTGATGGATTGAAGCTTTGTGGATTGTCTAATACATTGGATGGATTCCAAAAAAATGAATAGCTCCCAGTATTGCTTGCGTTAAAATCAGGATTAGCTGTTAAATTCAGAGTTTTTCCTGGACAAGAGATCAAAGAAGAGCTCTGAAGATTCGTTTTTGGAGCTTGGATAATTTCTATAACTTTTTCAAAGTTTTTCACACATCCATTAGACAATGTATTTTCAAGACGAAGAGTATCAAACTGTCCTGAAACATTGCTTGCATTATAAGTTCCTTGAACTGGATCAACAACACCTTGGCCAGACCAAAAATCAAATCCTATACCAAGATTAGTGCTCAAGGTAATTTGCTCATTTGAACATACTGTTGAAGGTGCCTGAATTTCTAAAGCTGAATTTTGGCAATCTTTTACTTCAATACAAAATGACTTAGAGGCAGTGGCAAAATAACTGCAATTACCTCCTGAAAGATCGTTGACCTCTACGTTAAAACAGACTACTCCGGTATCGTTCACCTGAGGCAACCAAGAAAAAGTACCTACTGGAAAATTACCAGCATTGTTGATGTCAAAACTTGCACCAGTAGGCAAATTTGAAGCAGACATATTCAAAGACTGAAAATCAGGATCAAAAGAAGAAACTTGAAAAGTCATAAAATCACCAGCTTCTGCAATTGTATCAGTATTGCCTGAATTGATGTTGTTGATGCCTCCTAACTGCGGAACTTGATTGTCACACTGAAAGACAACCACTTGAATATCTCTTACTACTTCTCCGATCAATACCCCATTACGATACTCTCTTACACGGATGGCCATGACCGTTTTTTCAATCCCGGTGGGTTGAATACAAAAATTACCAGATTGAGGATCAAGATCAATAGGTGGAGCAAACATAAAAGGATCGGTGTGCGAGAGACTTGAGCTCACATAAGTAAGCGGAGTCAGCTCATTGTAATCAACATAGTTGTTAGAGTAACATCCGCCAGATCTAATACATTTTTTAGGCTTGTCTAAATCAAAAACAAGCTCATCACCTTCATCATCAACCACCACATTGTTAAAACATAGGTTATTGTTCACACACACAAAGGCATTTGGTCGATTTTTAAAATATGGTGAATTATTGCAAGGAGCATCAACATTATTGATCAATGCACTTACACAAAGTGACGACTTACCTGCGTTTTGAACCGTAGAAATATCATTGTTTCTTGCGTGATCACACACAACAGCTCGCCAATCGTTACAGGGTAAATCTAAGGTCACTATACCTTTAAACACATGCTCTTGATAACCCTGAATCGTTGAATTGGGATCATCACAGTTTGTAGAAACTCCAACACATATTGGTGTAATGTCAGTTCCTGGAGCTACACGATTCATAATGACCTGACGATCTGTATTGCAACTGTTTGAAGTCACGTTTAAATAGTATTCATCGGGCACGTTTACACCACCACAAAAACGAATGAGTTTTAAGGTGAATTCATATTGATTACCTCCTAAACATTTGTAGGTAAGGTCCATTCCTGCAGAGTGGGTTGCAAACATTGGGCTTGCAAATAGCAATACAAAAAGTGTCAGTAGTGATTTAAAAATAAGCTTTTTCATGATTTAGATTATAATCTGGTGCAAATTTACAAGCTTAAAGCGTATCTGTCAAGCCTTTATTTTGCATAGGTTTCATTCATATTAAATAAGGTAAAGGCCCATATATCGGCCCATTCATCAATAATCATTTCAGTGGGTTTGCCAGCACCATGGCCAGCGTTGATGTCAATTCGAATCAAGCAAGGGTTGAGGCCTGTTTGTTTAGATTGTAGTTCTGATATAAATTTAAAACTGTGCGCGGGCACTACTCTATCGTCGTGATCTGCAGTAGTCACCAACGTTGCTGGATAAGACATGCTATCTTTAATGTTGTGCAAAGGAGAATATTGAATCAAATTTTCAAAGTGTTCTCGCTCATCACTTGACCCATACTCTACTGCCCAGCCCCATCCAACAGTAAATTTATGATACCTAAGCATATCTAACACCCCTACTCCAGGTAGTGCAACTGCGAAAAGGTCAGGACGTTGAGTCATACATGCTCCGACCAAAAGCCCTCCATTTGAACGGCCAGATATGGCTAATTTTTCAGTGCTTGTATACTTCTGATCAATGAGATACTCTGCAGCATAGATAAAATCATCAAACACATTTTGTTTGTTTAGCAGCATGCCTTGTTTGTGCCATTTTTCTCCGTATTCTCCACCGCCTCTTATATTGGCAACAGCATAAATACCTCCTTGCTCTAAAAAGGGCAACATGGTTACTTTAAACGAAGGAGTGATGCTGATGTTGAATCCTCCATACCCATATAGATAGGTTGGATTTGTACCATCTAATTGAAGTCCTTTTTTGTGCGTTAAAAACATAGGTACTTCAGTACCGTCTTTACTCTTATAAAATACTTGAGTAGTCTGATAATTTGAAGCTTCAAAATCAATCTTAGCCTGTTTGTATAAGTCTGATTGAAAAGATGTTAAGTTGAACTTATAAATATTGAGTGGATACAAAAAAGAAGAAAATGAAAAATAGGTTTCTTCACTGCTTTGATCACCATCAAAGCCCCATACAGAACCAGGAGCAGGCAACTGAATTTCATGCAATCTTTTACCGCTTAAATCATGTACAAAAACCTTTTGATGCGCATCTTTCATGTAGGTGAGTATCACTTTATCTGAAAGCAATTCAAATGATTTTAAAACCATTTCTTGATCTTGTACAATAAAGTCTTTTGCATGTTCAATACTTGGGTCTTTAGCTGAAAGCTCAATGATTTTATAATTGGGGGCATTTAAGTTCGTGTAAACAAATAGGCGATCTTGATCATTGCCCACAAAATAGTGATCATTATCAAAATCATTGTTTAAGGCTGTAAATGTTGAAGAGCGATCTTTTAAGTTTTTATAATATAATTTCTCGCCACTTGTACCTTTTGACTCATTGATAAACAGATGCTGCTCATCTTTGCTGATGCTAGAGAATAAATAATGCAAAGGCGTCTCAGGTTTTTCAAATATGAGCACATCTTCAGATTGAGTGGTATTTAGTGCGTGATAATACACCTTCATGCCTTGGTTTTGAGTAGACAAATCACCCTTCTGATCATCAATATCATATTTACTGTAGTAAAAACCCTGACCTTTCCACATCATTCCAGTAAATTTGGCCCATTTTAATTGCTCTTCAAGCAGCTCACCGGTCTTGACATCTTTGATGTAAATGGTTTGCCAATCAGATCCAGCATCATTGATTGCATATGCAAAATACTGGGCATCTTTTGAAAAAGAATAGCTGCCCAGTGCAGCCGTTCCATCTTCTTTTAGAGTATTGGGATCTAAGAAAAGTTCTTCTTGCTGACCCAAATCTGAACTTCTGTAGAGAACATTTTGATTTTGTAATCCATCGTTTTTAAAATAGTAGTAATACTCTCCCCTTTTAAATGGAGCATATGATTTAGGATAATTCCATAATTTCTCTAGCCTAGCTGCAATATCAGATTTAAAGGGTATTTGTGACAAATAGCCATCTGTGCACTTATTTTGCGTTTTTACCCACTCAGCTGTTTGATCAGAAGTGTCATTCTCAAGCCATCTATATGGGTCAGCAATTTCAACACCAAAATACTCATCTTTTTGATCGATTTTTTGGGTCTCAGGATAATCAACCTTAATATCAGATGTCGTAAGCTTTGAATTACAGGCCATTAAAAAAGTAAAAGAAAAGAAGAAATAGACTCTCATTATTAAACGCTTTAAGCTGTCTAAGCTAGTAAAGAATCATATGTTGATAAAAAAACCCAGATACTTGTTGATATCTTTTGATAACTCATCAAAAAATATACTTTTGTGTTTATGCAAGTACATCTAATGAAATCAAAGATTCACCGTGCTACAGTGACTCAAGCAGATTTGAATTATGTTGGCAGCATTACCATGGATGGTAATTTAATGGAGGCCGCTAATATGTTTGAAAATGAAAAAGTTCAAATTTTAAATGTTGACAATGGTGAACGTTTTGAGACTTATGTAATTGCTGGAGAAAAAGGCAGTGGCATCATATGCTTGAACGGACCCGCCGCACGCCGCGTGCAAGTCGGAGATCAAGTCATCATAATTGCATACGGCATCATGAATCAAGACCAAGCCTTAAAATACACTCCGCTTGTAGTACACCCCGATAAAAACAACCAACCTTAAACACAACTTATGCTCTCAATTTTTACACGCAAAAAAATCTCTGATGAAACTCTAGCAAACATTTTTGTAAACGGTTTGTTCACCTTAGCCAAAGAAGGCTTTAACGATGTAGCTGAGTTGTTGAATTACGATTCAGAATTAACCCCTAACCCAAGCATTGAAAAAGATAATTTTTTAAATTTTGCTCAGATTTTATTTACAGCAAACATCTCAGCAATTTCTGACCATTTTAATGCCTTAGAACAGATGCGCTTACTTGATTTGATTTACAACAAGTACGCCAGACAATTGGGCATTTCAAAAAACGAGCTCAAACAAGCAAAAAACAAGATCTCTCAATTGTTTATCACCTTAAATCATCCTTCTAAAAACACGCGTTATGCCATGTCAAAAGCAATTTTTCACATGTATGACCTATACGATTACCAAGAAGACTATTTTAAAAATTTAAGAGTAGCAAACCCTGTTGCTTTAAAGAAACTAAACGAAATTATGGACCTTTTTATTTGGGATTGGCAAGCAGTCTTTAAACGCTATCGTCCTGTTTTTAGCTAACAGACAGGCTTAACCATAATTTCATACAACAACTTCAAAATAGGCTTACAAAAAAGCCTATTTTTGTTTAAGCATCATGAAAACAACCACTACACAGCTTATTGAAACGGCCAAAGAACTGGGCCTTTTAGAAGAAGAATTTCATCAAATTTGTAAGCACTTAGATCGAGAGCCCAACTTTACTGAATTGAGTATTTATAGTGTAATGTGGTCTGAGCATTGCGCCTATAAAAACTCTATTCAATGGCTTAAGACTTTGCCCAAAAAAGGCCCACACATGTTGGTAGAAGCTGGTGAAGAAAATGCCGGCCTTGTCGATATTGGTGATGGCCTGGGCTGCGCCTTTAAAATCGAATCTCACAATCACCCTTCAGCCTTAGAACCCTATCAAGGAGCCGCCACAGGTGTGGGTGGCATCAACAGAGACATCTTTACCATGGGCGCACGTCCCATTGCTCAGTTAAACTCTTTGCGTTTTGGCAGCCTTGAGTTAGATAAAACAAAACATCTATTGAAAGGAGTTGTAAAAGGCATTGGCGATTACGGAAATGCCTTTGGAGTGCCTGTAGTTGGCGGAGAGGTGCATTTCGACGCCTCATACAACACTAATCCTTTAGTCAACGCCATGTCTGTGGGTATTGTTAAAACAGATAAAATCATTTCTGCCACGGCTTATGGCAAAGGCAATCCGGTATTTATAGTCGGAGCGCGTACCGGAAAAGATGGCATTCACGGAGCTGCTTTTGCTTCAAAAGACATCACAGAAGATTCTACTGATGATTTACCTTCAGTTCAGGTGGGTGACCCCTTTATGGAAAAACTACTCTTAGAAGCTACTCTTGAATTGGCAGACAAAGACTATTTGATTGGCATGCAAGATATGGGAGCTGCAGGTATTACTTGTAGTACATCAGAAATGTCGGCAAAAAATGGTGCGGGCATGAACATTTATCTAGACAAAGTGCCTACTAGGCAAAAAAACATGCAGCCCTTTGAAATTCTACTCTCTGAATCACAAGAGCGCATGTTGGTAGTCATCAAAAAAGGATTTGAAAGCGATTTACAAGCCATTTTTGAAAAATGGGATTTGGCCTCAGCTCAAATTGGTGAGGTGACTGACAATGGGACGCTTTCTTATTATATGAACAATGAGCTTGCTGCTCAAGTGCCAGCTGAAAGTTTGGTTTTGGGTGGAGGAGCTCCCGTCTATGAGCGTGAATACAAAGAACCTGCTTATTATAAGCAAGCGCAAGATTTTGATTCGACAAGCATCAAAGAGCCAGAAAACTTAAAACAAGTTGCCGAATTTTTAATTGCTCACCCCAACATTGCTTCAAAAAAGTGGGTCTATGAGCAATACGATTCTATGGTAGGCACTCGCAACATGACCACCAATATGCCTTCAGATGCTGGTATTATTGATTTAAAAGAAAATCAAAAAGCCTTAAGCATGACTGTTGATTGCGCTTCAAGGTATGTTTATTTAGATCCTGAAAAAGGGGCAGCCATTGCTGTGGCTGAAGCGGCTAGAAATATTTCATGTAGTGGAGCAATACCCTCAGCGATCACCAACTGTCTAAATTTCGGCAATCCATACAATCCTGAGGTGTACTGGCAATTTGTAGGATCGATTAAGGGTATGACTAAGGCGTGCACCTCCTTCAATACCCCTGTAACGGGCGGAAATGTTAGTTTTTACAATCAAAGCTCGATTAAAGGTGAGGTTGAAGCCGTATTTCCGACCCCGACGATTGGTATGATTGGGGTTTTAGAAGAAAAAAAGCTCGCCACAGGACTGAGTTTTAAAAAAGCAGGTGAACTGATTTATTTGATCGGAAGGCCTGCAGATGAAATCAACGGCTCTGAATATTTGTACAGTTATCACAAAGAAAAACTCTCTAAAACTCCCCGATTTGAACTCAGTGAAGAACTAAACGTTCAAACGACGATTCAAAAACTTATTCGATTAGAACTTGTGGAAAGTGCACATGATTGTGCTGATGGTGGATTGTTTGTGAGTCTCTGCGAAATGGGGTTTCACAACAACTTAGGCTTTCAAATTGAACTTTCATCAGAGATTCGGTCCGATTTTCAACTTTTCGGAGAATCGCAAAGTAGAATTCTTGTGAGTGTAGATCCTTTAAAGCAAGAAATATTTGAAAAACAGCTTAAAAGCTTGACTAATTCTTATTTTTTACTTGGTCAGACTACGAGTCAAAACATTGAAATCAACCAAGAAGATTGGAAAGAAATCACGCATTACAAAGAGCTTTACACAAAAGGATTAACAGACAAATTAAATTAATCGACTATGCACAGAGTACTTGCTGTTTTCTTATTTGCCATTTCATCTATTTTGATGCATGCCCAAGATGAACCCATTGATAAACGCTACAATCAGGCATACAAAGAAAAATTCAATCAAGTGCGCTATTTTTTGGGTGGAGGAAGAACTGGCGAGGCCTTTCTCTTGTTGCAAGAACTCTATAAAATTGACTCTTTAAACCACTATACAAATTATTTGATTGGTATTTGTTATACAGAACAAAACAAAGTCACTCCTCTTTCTTACAAACACCTAGAATATGCCTCTAGAGATGTCATGACGGTTTATAAGTACATCCCCTATACTGAAAAAAAATCACCTGTTTACGTTTGGTATTACCTGACCAAGGCCTATACTCAAAACGGCAAGTGTGATCTAGCTCTAGGGGCCAAAGAGAATTTTCTTAACCGCTACGCCTCTCAACGTGACGGAGACTACTTCATTAAAAACATCCACAAATTCACCAAAGACTGCACCCCAAGTGGCGATCAAGAAAACCTCTCCCTAGCCCCCCCACCCTCACCTAATAACTCTAAAGAGACCAATGAAGGTTACAAAATCAAAACCATTGCTGAGCGAAACATCATCACCCAAGAAAAAGATTATACTACAAAAGCTCCAATTTATGCCATTCAAGTGGGCGCATTTAAAACATTTGTGCCCATTCGAGAAGAGTTTATTGATCTGAAAAATGTTGAGGCCTTTTTAGATACTACAAATCATTTGCGTTATATCGTAGGGCGTTTTACTTTAAAATCACAAGCCAAACACCTTTTAGATCTGATTAAAGCTCAAGGATATGAAGATGCTTTTATTGTTGATGTGAATAAAACTGCTCGATTTAAACGTGAGGTAGTCATTGTTGATGATGTGTCTTTCAAAGCACAAATGCGTGGCAATGTCACCTACAGTGTTCAAATCGGAGCCTATTCAAATACAGACTCTATTCCTTTGCATTTGGCAAGAATTTACTTGCAAGTAGATCAAATCAAAGAAATCAGAGACAAAGGCTTAGTTGTTTTAGCAGCTAATAAGTTTAAAACATATGATGCGGCATTAGAACATAAAGAGAAAATGGTCAATTTAGGCATTAAAGATGCTTTTGTAATTGCTCTGAACAACAATAAAAAAGTATCTCTACAATCTGCCAATAAGTATCTTGAGCGTCAACAAAAGATTGAAGCAGAGAAATTAGAATTAAAACAAAAAAAGAAAAGAAAAAAACAAGATGTCTCTGATTCAACAGATCAATAAGCGCAGAACGTTTGCCATTATTTCTCACCCAGATGCTGGTAAGACAACCTTAACTGAAAAATTCTTACTCTTTGGTGGAGCCATTCAAACAGCTGGCGCAGTAAAATCAAATAAGATTAAAAAAAGTGCTACCTCTGATTTTATGGAAATTGAGCGGCAAAGAGGTATTTCTGTTGCCACCTCTGTGATGAGTTTTGAATATCAAGACACTTTGATCAACATCTTAGATACACCAGGCCACAAAGACTTTGCTGAAGATACTTACAGAACCTTAACTGCTGTTGACAGTGTGATTTTGGTGGTCGATTGTGTTAAAGGCGTTGAAGCACAAACCAAAAAATTGATGGAGGTGTGCCGCATGCGTAACACTCCCGTAATTATATTTATCAATAAGCTTGATATGGAGGGCAGGGATCCTTTTGATTTACTAGATGAACTAGAAGAACACTTATCAATCAATGTGCGACCTTTGAGCTGGCCAATCAATATTGGTAAAGAATTTAAGGGCGTTTATAAGCTTTTTGATCATTCTGTTAATCTTTTTGACGCAAGCATTACTGACATTCAAGAAAACATCGTTGAAATCTCAGATATTCAGGATGCAAAACTTGACCAAACAGTCGGTGAGCGTGATGCAAGTAAATTAAGAGAAGATGTTGAGCTGATTGAAGGGGTTTACGAGCCTTTTGATCAAGAGTTATACAAAGAAGGCTTACTAGCACCAGTATTTTTTGGCAGTGCACTCTATAATTTTGGCATTAAAGAGTTGTTAGAAAAATTCATAGAAATTGCGCCACTCCCTGGGCCAAGAAAAACATCAAACAGAGACATTACTCCAACTGAAGAAAAATTTTCTGGTTTTGTTTTTAAAATTCATGCCAATTTAGATCCTAATCACAGAGACCGTATTGCTTTTTTAAGAGTCTGTTCAGGTACCTTTGAACGCAATAAGTTTTTCTATCATGTAAGAAATGAAAAAAAACTGCGCTTCTCAGCTCCTTTCTCGTTTATGGCTTCAAAAAGAGATATTGTTGAGCAGGCTTATGCCGGTGATGTGGTTGGATTGTATGACTCTGGCAATTTCAAAATTGGAGATACACTCACCGAAGGTGAAAAATTTTCATTCAAAGGCATGCCCAGCTTTTCTCCCGAACTCTTTCGAACGGTAGTAAATACCGATCCTATGAAAACCAAACAATTGCACAAGGGCTTAGAGCAGCTCTCAGAAGAAGGCGTAGCGCAACTTTTCACAAGGAAAATGGGCAATGCTCGAGTTATAGGAACAGTCGGAGAACTTCAATTTGAAGTCATTCAATACCGCTTGAAGCATGAATACAGTGCCTCTTGTAATTTTGAGCCTATGGCTGCACACAAGGCTTGCTGGATAACTTCTGAGAATGAACAGCAGCTCAATGATTTTTTACGCATCAAAGCCAGTAATATCTACACAGACAAAGATGGAAACATTGTCTTCATTGCTGATTCAGCTTGGGTACTTCAAAGTGCACAAGAGCAATACTCTGACTTAGAATTTCATTTCAATTCAGACTTCATGCTAAATTAAGAGCGTTTCTTCCACCTTAAAATAAGTACTGGCAAGAGAATTAAATCTGCAAATACGGCAAAAATAAGGGTTAAGCTAACCAGTAAACCAATATTGAAAATACTGTTAAAAGAAGCTCCTATGAGGGTTAAAAAACCAGCACTGGTAATTAAAGTGGTCACTAAAATTGCTTTGCCTGTAACATAATAAGTATGCTTTAAGGCAAATCCAACAGTGCTAAACTTTTTCAAATCTGCTTTGAGCTTGCTCAAGAAATGTATGGTATCATCTACAGCGATTCCAAAAGCAATAGTGAAAATAATAGAGGTTGAAATATTCAAGTACATACCAGTAAAGCCCATAAAAGCAGCAATCATAATCAACGGCAGAATGTTACAAACCAAAGAAATTACAATGATCCAAAAAGACCTATAAAGCAAGGCCATAATGATTGAAACCAAAAGAAATGAAATGCCCAATCCTTTGAACATATTCTCAATCAAATAGGCATTGTTTTTATCAATCAATTTAGCCATTCCTGTGACCTTGTAATTTAAATGTTCAGGTAAATTCTGACTTAAAAACTCAGTGAATCTCAAGTCTTTTTCGTCTGTGGCTTTTCCGCCCCAATCAGGAATCTTTCCAGTAAATCTTAAGCGCTGATGATCTTGACTAATCAAGGTGTTCAAGCCCATTGATTTACTGCGTTTTTCAAGTTGTTTTTTAATGCGTAAAAACTCGGCCTCATTATTAGGGAAAACCCTTTGAGCAAGCGCTCCACCCTTTAAGAAACGATTGGTCTCTTTAATCAATTCAACCAAACTCAACTGAAGTTTTAAACCATATTGTTGATCTAAGTAATCTGATACTTGATTCAATTCAGAGAGGTCTTGATAATTAAACAAAGAACTGTCAGACCAAAGAGCAAATTCAAAAGGTCGGGCTCCTGAAAAATACTGTTCAATATACAAATACCCTTTTTTCAAAGCATCTCGATCTGAAAGATCTTCTAATAAAAAATTATTTACTGTTAAACGCGAAATGCCAATCAAACAGACAAAAACAAGAGCAATTGAGCCCACCATGATTTTCTTTTGATTTTTCAGTACTGTTAGAAACAGGAAGTCTAACAGAGATTTCCACCTATCGGTTTTTAAATGCTGCTCAGGAATAATACTTTTCTGAGCCAAATACAGCATAGCAGGTAATGATAGGTAGGTAATGATAAAGGCAATAAATACTCCTATTGAGGTGTACAGCCCAAAGGTTTGAACAGGTTCAATTTTAGCTGTAATTAAGGTTGCAAATCCAATGGCTGTGGTTAGTGAGGTTAAAAAAGTTGCCCAGCCAACCTCTTTAATGGTTTGTAAGATCGATTCATAATAGTTGTTTGAACCTCTTGCTAATTCAAAATAACGGGTATAGAAATGTATGGTATCAGAAACTCCTACAATAAATAAAATAGTGGGCATCAATGAAGCGATCACATCTATTTTTTCATCGCACAAGGCCATAATTGAAAACAGCCACAACAATGAGAGCGTGACCACATAAATAGGCACTAAAATGGCTCTTAAATTCTTAAAACTGAAAAACAAAAACAAGAGTACCAATAAAAAAGAGCTGGTCATAAAAATGCCCATCTGCCACTTGATTTTTTGAATGTAGTAGAACTGCCCATGAATTTTTCCAGAATAAAATACTTGATCAAAATCAAGAGTAGAAACAGCTCTCTCAATTTGTATGAGCAGCGTATCAGAAGCCTTTTTCTTTAAATACTGCTCATGGTTGACCAATAAACAAATAGCAGGCTTACTTGAAGAAAACAACGCGCCATCTAAATGCTTTTCTTGAAAAATCTGAATAGAATCTGCTTGCAAACGCTTAGCATCTAAATGAATGTAGGGTACTTTCATGGCTCCAAAAGGGCCCTTTATGTATCGAGCAATCGAGGTAGGAGAAATCACAGAATGCACCAGCTCTAAGCGTTTAATTGAATCACTTAATGCTTTAACCTTATTTAAAAAATCAAGGTTAAATACCCCTTTTTTATTTTCAATTGAAATAAGTAAAAAATCATTGTCTGACTCAAAGAGTGCTCTGTGCTCTAGGTAGAATTCTAAATCATCGTCTCCTTTAGGGAAAAAGCGCTCAAAATCATAATTGAAAGCGAGTTTTGGTAAATGCATGGCTCCAAACAAAGTCACACAAAAAACTACAAGCAATACAATGCGGGCACTATTTTTAAGACTAAACATCTGTTGGTTACAAAAGTAGCACATAATCAAAGATTAAGTAGTCGAATACCTCTATATTTGTAAGAAATAGCTTAGGGTTTTTTGTGAAAATTATTATTGTAAAGACTTTTTTGACTATCGATGAAACATTCAACGATAATAGCCTAGCTACTTGAGGCGAATGTTTCAAGATCAGACGAAAAAGAATTCATGAGAATTTTCACAAAAAACCCTAAGCTATTTCTTAAAAGTCTAAACAATGAAAATTACACCGATCAACACGGGTTACTTTAAGTTAGATGGAGGAGCTATGTTTGGAGTTGTTCCCA
>JAHDHZ010000001.1:137053-149337 GCA_020631045.1 Flavobacteriales bacterium
ATCAACACGGGTTACTTTAAGTTAGATGGAGGAGCTATGTTTGGAGTTGTTCCCAAAGTGTTGTGGCAAAAAAAAGTACCTGCTGATCAAAACAATTTATGTACTTGGACCACCCGTCTACTCTTAATAGAACAAGATGATAACCTTATTTTAGTTGATACAGGTTTGGGCGACAAACAAAATGAAAAGTTTTTCTCACACTATTACCTCAGTGAAACTGTTCAGCTAAAAGAGGCGATTCAAGAGGCAGGATACCACATAGACCAAGTAACCGATGTGATACTCACCCATCTTCATTTCGACCATTGCGGAGGAGCCATTGTTCGCAAAAACAACCATTACCAGCCTCTTTTTAAACATGCAAGGTATTGGTCAGACCAAAACCATTGGAAC
This sequence comes from Flavobacteriales bacterium, assembly GCA_020631045.1. GTDB lineage: Bacteria > Bacteroidota > Bacteroidia > Flavobacteriales_G > JALEGO01 > JAHDHZ01. The sequence continues at coordinate 137,447 of JAHDHZ010000001.1, forward strand.
TGGGCCATTCAACCCAATGCCAGGGAGAAAGCTTCTTTTCTGAAAGAAAATATTTTGCCCATTCAAGAAAGTGGTCAGTTGAATTTCTTTGATCAAAGCCAAGAACTTATTGCCTCTTCGCCTTTTAAAAACATTGAGTTAATTCGAGTGAATGGTCACACCGAGAGCATGATCTTACCACTAATCAATTACAAAAATCAAAAGATTCTTTATTGTGCAGATCTTCTACCCTCTACAGCACATATCTCTGTACCTTGGGTGATGGGTTATGACACCCGCCCCTTACTTACTGTTGAAGAGAAACAAACCATCTTGCCTTTGGCCCAAAAAGAAAATTGGACACTTTTCTTTGAGCATGATGCTCAGCACGAATGTTGTTCATTGAAAAAAACTGAAAAAGGCGTTGCGCTAGATCAAACTTTTGATTTAAAAGAAATACTTTGATTCAAATACCCTCAAAAATAATTCAAGATGTCATCGAAAAGTTTGCCATTCTACCTGGAATTGGTCGAAAAACAGCTTTAAGACTCACGCTTTATTTATTGAATCAAAAACCTGAACAGATTGAGGCATTTGCAAAAAAACTCATGCAGATGGCACAAGACGTGCGCTTTTGTATAAAGTGTCACAATTTATCAGTTGACCAACAAGAACACTGCAATATTTGTGCCGATAGGTCAAGAAATCACAAACAAATTTGCGTAGTTGAAAACCTCAAAGACATTGTTCAAATTGAGCACGCAGCAAGCTACAAAGGGCTTTATCATGTTTTGGGTGGAATCATTTCTCCGTTAGATGGCATTGCTCCTTCAGCTCTAAATATAGAAACCTTGATTCGGCGCATCGAAACTGAAGCTATTGATGAGCTTATTTTTGCTTTGCCAACGACCTTAGAAGGTGATACGACATGTTTTTATTTACACAAGAAGACCAAAAGCTTTGAGCATTTAAAAACCAGTACTTTGGCAAGAGGTATTTCTCTAGGAGACGATTTAGAGTATACCGATTCAAAAACATTGGCAAGATCGATCATTGATCGTATTCCTTTTCAAAGCAATCAAAGCATATGATTGATCTTTCAATAATTATTGTCAATTATAATGTAAAGTACTTCGTTCAACAGTGTATTGAATCGTGCATAAGGGCAAGTCAAAACATCAAGACTGAAATCATTGTAGTTGATAACAACTCGAGTGATGGATCAATAGACCACTTAAAAAATCATTTTGAGTCAAGCATTACTCTAATTGCCAATGACCAAAATTTAGGCTTCTCAAAAGCCAACAACATCGGCATTCAAAAAGCCAGAGCTCCTTACATCTTACTGCTCAATCCAGATACCTTGGTGCAAGAAGATACCTTTGAAAAATGCCTTGAATTTTATAAAACGAAGAAAGACGCAGGAGCTATTGGCGTACGCATGATAGACGGAAGCGGTACATTTTTAAAGGAATCAAAAAGAGGTTTTCCTTCACCTTTAACGGCCTTTTACAAAATTACTGGGCTGTCTAAACTCTTTCCCAAGTCTAAGACGTTTTCTAAATATCATTTAGGGTATCTTGATGAATTTAAGGTGCACCAGGTAGATGTGCTTTCTGGAGCTTTTATGATGCTTAGAAAAGAAACATTAAATGCCATAGGGTTATTAGACGAAGATTTTTTCATGTACGGAGAAGATATTGATCTATCGTATCGCGTTCAAAAAGGTGGCTTTAAAAACTATTATCTGCCCTCAACAACCATCATTCATTACAAAGGTGAAAGTACAAAAAAAACAAGCATCAACTATTTGATGGTATTTTATAAGGCTATGATCATTTTTGCACGCAAACATTTGGCTTCACAAAGTGCTTTTTTATATCAATGCATTATCTATCCTGCAATTTATTTTACGGGATTTGTCGCCTTTTTACATCAAAGTTTTAAAAAATACCTTTTACTGATCATCGATCTTCTCTTATTAGGCATGGCATTGTTTTGGTTTAAAGATAAATATGCTGAACTAAATCACATCATTTTTAAACCAACATTGGTCTATACTGGCATTTTAACTGGTCTAGTTATCTGGAGCGGAACAATGCTCTTAGGAAAAGCCTATAAAAGACCAATTGATTTGACATTAAGTTTAAAATACAGCTTGTTGGGTAGCCTTATCATCTTGTCTTTTTATAGTATTCTTCCTGAATATTTAAGATTTTCTAGAGCAGTTTTATTATTTGGAGCATTCAGTTATTTAATCATTATTCTGTGTTCTAGAATACTTTTAAGTCATTTACTGCCTCAACAATATACTATGCGTTCAAACACTAAAGATCGCATTGCCATTGTAGCTAACAAACAAGATTTAAAGCGCATTGAAAAATCGAGTAGCTTAAATTCAAATTTAGACTGTCTAATTCCTGTCAGTTTTCAATTAAATGATCTAAAAGAAAATAATTCAGCATTTTTCTCAGAGATCAGTAAGCTTAAAGAATTAACCACAACCATGCACATCAACAAAATCATATTCTGTATGGATAAAAACGAAATCTCAAAGATCATTCGTGCCATCAATTCTTTAGAAGACCTCTCAATAGAGATTCAAATTGCCCATATGCATGAAGAGTTCGTTATAGGCAACAAAGAAACAGATAAGGTAACTTTTTTGAATGTCAAAAACTAATTGAAATTTCAATCAAAAACTTACGAACATACCCTCTTTAGCCAATACAACATTGTCAAAAATTTCTTGAGCTTCTTTCTTAAATTCTTCAAGACCTTTGTACCTAGCAGAAAAGTGACTCAAAATTAATTGTTTCACATTTGCCTTTAAGGCAATACTTGCAGCTTGTTTTGCAGTTGAATGAAAGGTCTGCTCTGCACGCTGCGCATGAGTGTCTAAAAAAGTTGCTTCATGATACAATAAATCAACATCTTTAAGTTGCTTGATGATCTCAGGGAAAAACCTAGTATCTGTACAATAAGCCATTTTCTTTTGCTTTGCTCCTTTCAAGGTCAATAACTCATTTTGAATCACAGACCCATCGTCTTTAGTAAAGTCTTTTCCCTTTTGGAGCAATCCAAGCTGATTTTTAGGAATCTCATGATCATGACAGGCCTGGAGGTTTATTTTTCTTTTTCCAGACTTTTTAGTGAATAAAAATCCTGCACAAAAGACTCTGTGATTCAACAATATGCGTTGAATTTTAATCTCTTGATCTTCAAATAAGATATCTTCTAAGCGTGTGTCTACAAAATCAAGCCTATATGACAACATCGTACCAGAAGCCTTTAATTGTATCTCCAGAATTTCTTTAAGTTCTTTTGGAGCTATTATTTTTAAAAGCTTTGTTCTGCCTAACAGAGAAAAGGTACTGATCAAGCCAATTAGACCATAAAAATGATCTCCGTGCAAGTGAGTAATACAAACTGCTTCAATTCTATTGAAATTCAATTTGTATTTACGCAATTGCATTTGAGTGCCCTCACCGCAATCTAGTAAAAAAAAACGCCCACCTATCTTTAGTAGGTGAGCGCTTGGAAATCTATTTTTTGAGGGACTTGCAGAAGCAGTGCCTAATATATGCAAGCCATCTTCAGGTTGCATTTACTGAATCATGATTTTGCCTGTTTGAGACAAACTCTTTGAATCTAGCACGTAAAAATATGTTCCTTGAGATAGGCCTTCAACATCAACTGAGAACTGATTTGACGAAAGAATATTTTTTGTCAATACAACCTCTCCTATTACATTAATTAATTTGAACTGAGCATTATTTACTTTGCGATCAAACTCAAAGTTCAACATACTTGATGCTGGCTGAGGGTAAATTTTTGAAACAAAAGACTGATCTAATTCTTCTACAGAAATAGGCTCTTGAACACATGGAGCACCAGGAGCAATCACATTGATTTTCATATCTCCTGTAAAAGATTCTGGAATGGGAATAAACCCTACAACTGCTGTAATGTCAAGTGTAGGAATATATTCGCCTACAGAAGCTACAGTTGTACCAGAAATGGTCACACAGCCAATTGGTCCTCCAGCAACATCCCAAGTCCAATCTGTCTCGTTTGCAACAGCTGTAATTCCACTTGGTAATGAGGCATTTAAAGCATCATCGTCTACTTCAATTGAAGTCAGAGTTACCATTCCTAGACCTTGCTCTGAAGCATCGTACTTCTCAGGAAATTTTATATACAACACATCTGAATAAGTGACTCCTTGTTCAATGCAATCGAGATTGCCTGGATAAATCCACAATGAATCAGGATGTGTTGATAAACCAGAATTGTGCTGCGAGGGATCACACTGGGCAAAACCTATAGAGGCGAGCGCAGATAAACCTAAAGTGAATAAACTTTTTTTCATAAAATATAAATTAAATTAAAGAATAGATTAATTGAGATTTCCTTGAATTTCTTCCATGTAAACCAATTCTTCAGCTTCTTTGAGCGTTGGTGTAATGTTTAAAATAGAGTCTAATTGAGAAATGGTAATTAATTTTGACACGTACTCTTGTAAACCAAAAATCACAAAAGTGCCACCTAAATTCTCGCAAAGTCTTTTAGCTACTAGAATCGCACTCAAGCCAGAAGAATCACTGTATTTAACAGTTGAGAAATCAAGAATAATGTTTTTGTTCCCTTCATTATTAAGCAAGACAAACTGAGACTTCAACTCAGGAGACTTAGTACCATCTAACTTTTCAATATCAACGGTAACCAAAGTATATTTTTCCTTTTTTGTAGACTGAATACTCATGCTCAATAGTTTTGAGGGTTTGAACAAATATATATCTTATTCTTCAAATACCAAATAAGTTTTTGAGCATTTATACGGCTAAAAATTCGCCTCAATATATACTCTCCACTTATCTAAAAGAGTAGAAAATCCTACAGGAAGATCTGTTTCAAAAAACAAGTTCTCACCCGTTTTTGGATGCTGAAAACCTAATGATTTTGCATGTAGAGCCTGACCTTCAAGCAAAGAAAAGCCATTTTCTACAAACTGCTTATACTTAGCAAAAGTAGTGCCTTTTAAAATGCGATCCCCCCCATATCTTTGATCATTAAATAAAGGATGACCAATGTGCTTAAAATGTGCTCTAATTTGATGTGTTCTGCCAGTGTCTAACTTACATTCAACAAGGGTTAAATATCCAAATTTTTCAATTGTTTTATAATGTGTTACCGCAGACTTACCCTGAGAGCCATCTTCAAATACCTGCATAATTAAACGATCTTTTAAATGCCTACCGATGTGCCCTTCAATAGTCGCATGTTCTTGGTCGGGCTCCCCCCAAACTAGAGCCCAGTATGTGCGCTGAGTCGTTCTATTAAAGAATTGTTTACTCAAATGCGCTAAACTCTCATCGTTTTTAGCAATTACCAAAAGTCCAGAGGTATTTTTATCAATTCTGTGCACCAAGCCTGGTCTTAAGTTTGTTTTATCGTTAAACAAATTACTGTAATGATACATCAACCCATTGACTAGGGTGCCTGAATAGTTACCGTGTCCAGGGTGCACTACAAGACCCGCTGGTTTATTCACTACCAACACATCATCATCTTCATAAACAATATGCAAATCAATTTGCTCTGGCTCTAAAGTATGTGTTCTTTTGGGGTGAGGCAAGTAAAACTCTACATGTTGACTCGCTTTGATCTTAAAATTAGGCTTAACTACCTTTTGATCAACTCGAATCAAACCACTTTTTGCCGCTAACTGAATTTTATTTCTAGAAACATTCGGAAGTTTATCTACCAAAAAGCGATCTATTCTTAAAGGCGCCTGACCTGGATCAGATTTCAAAGAAAAATGCTGATACAAACCATCTTCAGAATCGTTTACTTGAACACCCATGACTTATTGCAAAATAACTTTTAAATGGTGCACAGTTGCGTCTTTTAACACAACCCTTAAAGAATAAAGCCCTTTGGCTAAATCAGATAAATCTAATTGATTTGACACCTTGTCATATCGAGTACTTCTTGCTAAATGATCTATAACAAGCACTTCTTGAATATCTTGATCTGAGTCAAAGAAAAATCTTCCTGTTGAAGGGTTAGGATATACCTTTAAAGACTTTTGAATGTGCTCATTTTTAGCAGAAACAGGCACCTGAGTAAAGCCAAAATCTGCTCTAAGCATCACAGAACCTTCAACAGAAGATGAAAACCATCCACTACCATCATTAAAATTTAATGACAAATTATTACTGTTGTCTCTATTCTTATCAAGACCCAAATAGACAGCTTGATCTGTAATGTTTTTAAAACCAATGTAGAAATCTCCATCAACAATTAAAGCCGTATCAGTCAAGTCGTATCTAGTAAATCCATTGAGTCCGTAACCATACTGAACCGCAACTGTTTTGGTGTAAATAGGTGATGTATTTAAATCGTCAAACACACTCAGTTCAATCAGTTCACCTTCAAAAGCATGTTCATTTTTTGTAAAGTACACCAACAGCCCTTTCAAAGTATCTGCAACTTGTGTATTAAACTTTAAAGCTAAGGTATTTCCCTGTTGAGCAAAGCGATAAGAAAGCTCTGCTGACCCATCATCATAGGCATAGTAATTGCCAAAAAATTGGTGGTGAATAAGGGTATCGTTCGAACGGTTGATATCTGGATTCACTACTACAAAATCTTTTAAAACAAAGTCAGCTGTACTATCAAGATTTGAGGCAAACAAGAAGTTATTAGGTGCAGAATTCACTGATAAATCAACAGCTAAAGGTCCCGTTTCAAAATTCAAATACACACTGCTATCTTTATGCAGAATTGTCTGATCGACATCAAAGAAATAATCTTTACGTTCAACCAATCTGGGATTCGCACTCAAGTTTTTAATTTCAAAATCAACATCTGCTGTGGTAAATAACGATGGATTGGTCTGGTAATGTTTCCAGGGCATTGAAGCATAATTATCAATCATAGAGTAAAAATCTTTAGAATAACCTACATCTTGAATGTCTTCTAAAACTTGACTTCGCTGTTTGTTTAAATAAACATAATCTATGTGCCACAAATCAAACATCCCATACAAAGAACCATAGTTGGCGAATCTAAACTGAAAACCTTTTTTTAGAAAGGCAGTATCTGTAATGAAAAACTGCACATATTCAAATTCAGATTGGCTTTGATTTCCTGGGCTTTTCCAAACGCTTTTCCAACTTTGCGAGGCAGGAGCAAAAAACTCTAAAACCAAAGAATCTTTAAATTCAGGCGCATTGCCCAATCCAGCAGCTTTAAAATAAAAACTAAACAAAATTGAATCAGAGGCAACATACGATAAATTAATCGGTTTTGAAGTCAATTCATCTGCTCTACCATAAGTAAATTCACTACTATTATCATATGGCTCTCCTTTGTAATCTAATCCATCAAAAGTAGCCATGCCAAGTGTAATGGCTGTAGTGTCAAAACGATTGTTAATGTAAACATTTGTGTTGCGATCCATCCATAAAGAAGCTCTGCCATCATCAGCAACAACAAATAAAGTATCAGGATTGTACAAACGCAGCACCTGAGCACTTAAAACTGAATCTATTTGCCCTAAAGAATCTGTAACATCATATGCAGGCCAAACTAAAAGCGTGTCAGAAGCCAATGATATGTTTGATGGATTTTCAAACATATAAATATTGAAAGGTATATTTTCAGTAGTGTCAAAATTTTGATTGGTTAGATTATAAGTATGTAAATAGGTCTGAGAGGCTGAATAAACAATCGAATCCGGGGCGCTTGACCCCAATGTAAAACGATTAAAGACTGTCTGACTAATCACCTGATTTTGATCGTAAACCTTTTGTTTATTTGAAGCAAAATCGTCTAAAAAAGGTAATTCAAGAGTGTCAATAACAAAAGAGTTTAACGCTTTAGAGAAAGACTGCTGAGCAGTCTTAGACTTTAAAAAATGATTTTGTGAAAGAGCTGTAGCCTGCTCAACTTGGTGAGTATTTAAAAGCTCACTTTGAGAGTGAAGTAAATAGCTAAAACCAATCAAGCAAAAACAAAATATAAACCGATATATATTATTCATGTGCATTTGAGTCATTAGAAAGAGAATCAACAGGCATTGATGATTTACCAATCACCAAATCAATTGCTGCCCCTTTAGGTACTTTATCTCCTTTCTTCTTTGTGACACTTTTATAGGTGAATCGTATTACAAAACCATCATATTGAGATGGCGCATGGCTAATACTGCCCACTTTTAGCCCTTTAGAAAGTAGTGCTGAAGACGCCTGAGATGTTGAGATATCTTTCAATTCTGGTAATGAAACTAACTGAGATGATAACGCATTTAGCGTAACATAAATTGTACGACCAGACTTGACTTCTAATTCAGCTGGCGGAATTTGATCAACAACAGTACCTTTTGTATACTGATTGTTGAATACTGAATCGCTCACAACAACTTTAAAAACATCTGTTTGCATTTCAGATTGTATCTCACTGAATTGTTTGCCAATTAAAAGAGGCACTTTCACATACTCATCTGACTTGGTATACCTTTTTAAAGCCATCATTGTAAGATTTAAGATCACAACCAATACAACAAGCATCAAAGTCAATTGCAACACAAGTTTTTTTACATTCATTTTGATTGATTCAATTTTAGAGTCTTGTTGTTCATAATGATAAAACTAATCATTCCGACAACAATAATCATAAGCGTTTGAGAAGTCCATACAATCCACCCTAACGCTAAGCCTAAAGGTTTATCAATATTGTACAACAAAAGTGTTTGCATAATGGCTAAAGGGTAGGCACCGATTCCTCCTTGCACTAAAACAATGGCAAAGCTTCCCATCACAAAACATGCAGCAATAGAAGTAAAAGATAGATGTTCAAGGCCCTGAACGGCAAAAATACAGATGTAGATCATCAGCACATACATCAACCAAATAAATACGGTATGTAAAATAAAGGCTGCTCTGTGTTTCATTGTATAGATACTTTTTATGCCTTCAACTATTTTCAATGCAAAATCAAGTAGCTTTGCATAAAATTTGGGAAACATTTTTTTGATGAAAAAATGAAGCGCCATCCCCCCTACTAATACCCAGGCAAACAGCATCAAAGAAGTTTGCAAATCAAGTGTTTTATTGAAAAGGGCCAGAATTAATTGTTCAAACAACTCAAAGAGTACATCATACTCAAAGAATAATACAAATAAAATAGCTATGCCCAACATTAAAACATCAGCAATGCGCTCTGCAACAACTGTTCCTATCAATTTATTGACATCTTTTTTTTCAAGTTTAGCAATCACACCACAACGAATAATCTCTCCAATTCTTGGCAAAGCAAGGTTTGCAAAATACCCAATCATAACGGCATAAAAGGCATGATCTAATCGAAATTCATAGCCTAATGGCTCTTGTAAAAATTTCCATCGATAGGCCCTAGAAAGATGGCTGAGCACTCCACCTAAAACAGCAATGAACACGATCAAATAATTGGCCGATTCAAATGCATTAAATAAGGTTTGTTTTTCAACTTCTGACAGATTATTAAAAACTGCATACACTATATATAAAGCTATGGCAATCGGAACACAAATCTTGAGTATGTTTAAAATGGTTTTCACAGAAGTCTTAGACTGTCAACAAAGATATACTTATCCGTTAAATAATTGTAAAGATGATGCTTTATGATTTAGAAATCACTAATTTTAGCTCAATGAAATTTGGTGTAGTTACTTTTCCGGGATCAAACTGTGATACAGACATTCAAGATGCTTTGCATTTATTAGATCAAAAGGTTGAAATGCTTTGGCACAAAGACACTGATCTTAAAGATTGTGATGCTATTTTTATTCCGGGTGGATTTTCTTACGGCGACTACTTAAGAAGCGGTGCTATTGCTCAATTCTCTCCTATCATGTCAAGTATTAAAGCTTTTGCACAACAAGGAGGCATTGTCATGGGAATCTGTAATGGATTTCAAATCTTATGTGAATCAGGCTTACTCCCAGGTACTTTGTTGCACAACTCAAATCAAAAATTCATTTGCACCAATGCTTTTATCAAAGCTGAGCAGCAAAACACTCTTCTTACAACCGAATCAAAAGATGTTGTTTTAAAAATTCCCATCGCTCATGCTGAAGGACGCTACTTCATCGATCAAAAAGGTCTTGAAGATCTTAAAAAGAATGATCAAATACTCTTTAAATATTGCGATGCTAAAGGGCAAATCAACACGCAAAATAATCCGAACGGATCAATTGAAAACATAGCTGGAGTATGTAATATAACTAAAAATGTTTTTGGCATGATGCCCCATCCTGAAAGGGCATGTGACGCGTTATTAAAAAATACAGATGGCGCAAGAATCCTTAAGAACCTAATCTCATCTGTGCAAGAAATTAAGGCTTAAAAAGTTTATGAGTATTCAGATAAGCCTCTACCTCTTCGCAGAGTAAATGATGGGTAGGCCTATTTTTTGAGCGCTTTGTTCTTATTTGGGTGGATGAGATTTGAATGAGTGGCAAATCACTCAAAAAAACAAAATCAGAGGCATTCGAAATTTCTAAGCTACCTTCATCTAGCACTCTAGGATACACATAGATATGTTCAAAAAAGGCTTTGAGTTTGTCAGCACTTTTCCAGGTGTCAAATTTTAAAGCATTGTCTTGGCCTATAATTAAACTAAAGACCATCTCAGGACACCTCTCCTTTAAATGATCAACAGTTTGAATGGTATAAGAAGGTTTTGGTAAATGCAACTCTATGTCAGAAGCGATGATTTTCTCAAAAGGCTGAGTAGCCATTTTCAACATTTCAAAGCGGTGCTCATCACTAGCAAGATCTTTTGATTTTTTGTGTGGGTTTTGAGGCGATAAGACCATCCAAACCTGATCTAAAGGGGTTCTCTCAATTAGCTCTTGAGCTACAATTACATGCCCATGGTGTACTGGATTGAAAGAACCTAAAAATAAACCAACATTCATAACTAAATCGTTTGATGGGTAAATTTAACATATAAGTAATCAGTTATAAACACAAAAGATTTGAAAAATCAATTTCTGTAACTTAAAAATTATACTTAATATTGCCTCTAAAGAATAAAATCAACAAACAAATGAAATACACAGCTATTTACACTAAAATCATGCTCGTTTTTGCTCTATTTCTATTTAGTGCGCAAACGCAAGCTCAGAAAGACTACACAAAGTCTGCAGACAAAAAATTTGATGGAGGATCATACTTTCAAGCAATTGAACTTTATAAAATTGCTTATTCAAAAGAGAAATTAGATTCTAAAAAAGCTGAAATTTTATACAGAATTGGTCAGTGCTACCACTACACCAATGATTTAGCACAAGCAGAAGTATGGTATAAAAAAGCAATTGCTGCCAATTATCCAGAAGCTGAAACTGTTGTGAACTTGGCCGATGTTATCAAATCTCAGCAAAGATATGATGAGGCGCTCACTCAGTATGAGAAATTCTTGAAAATGAAGCCTGGTGACGAGAGAGGAACCAAAGGCGTTGAATCTTGCAAGCTTGCTCAAGAATGGAAAGATGCCGATGCACAGTTTAAAGTGCAAAATGAGGTGTTGCTAAATTCTAAACAAATGGATTATTCAGTTGCTTTTGCTGATAAGAAGTACAATACGATTTTATTCTCTTCTTCTCGTGAGGGTGCAACCGGTGAATCAAAAAATGAAAGAACTGGTGAAAATCATGCTGATATCTGGATTTCTACTAGAGATAACAAAGGAAAATGGAGCACTCCAACAAGCATTAGTAACGTGATCAATACAGAACACGAAGAAGGAACTCCTTCTTTAGATGGTAAAAAATCTACTTTATTGTTTACTAGAATCAAAACAAGAGATGACGGAAGCGTTGATTGTAAAGTATTTACAGCTAAAAAGTCTGGAAAAAACTTTAC
>JAHDHZ010000001.1:149437-172259 GCA_020631045.1 Flavobacteriales bacterium
GGTGAAATGACTTGGGGCAAGCCTGAAAACATGAAGCCACCGATCAACTCTTCTGGAGATGATTTAGGCATTGTTTTCGAAGGTGATAAGCAAAGAGGCTACTTTACTTCTACTCGTGAAGGTGGCAGAGGAAAAGATGACATTTACAGCTTCTATGTCCCTGCAAAAATCTTCAAGCTTGAAGGTAAAATCACAAATGCAAAGACCAATGAGCCTATTGATGGAGCAACAATTGCCTTAACTGGTTCTGATGGTAGTTCATATGAAGTTAAGTCTGATGGAACAGGATACTATCAGTTCGATCAAATTCAAGGTTCTACTGAACGTTACATCAAAGAAAATACTAACTATAATATTTTAGTAAGTAAAGAAAATCACTTAAATGCAAAAGGCGAAGAATCTACTGTTGGTTTAGAGCAATCGACAAACTTTGTACATGATTTTGCATTGATTCAATTTAAAGGCCCAGGTGGTGGTCAAGTTGAAATTGACATGCCTGAAGTATTTTACGAGTTTGGTAAAGCAACTTTAACTCCTCAAGCAAAAGATTCTCTAGACTGGTTGTATCAAACTTTAATTGATAACCCAACACTAGTGATTGAGCTTTCAGCGCACACTGACTCTAGAGGCTCTGATGCATTCAATGCTAAATTATCTCAAGCTAGAGCAAAATCTTGTGTTGACTACCTTCTAACAAAAGGTATTGACGGTAGAAGAATGCAACCTAAAGGATATGGCGAAAGCAGATTGTTAGTTTCTGATGCAGAAATTGCAGCACTTCCTACAGAAGATGAGCGTGAGGCAGCGCACCAGAAAAACAGACGTACAGTCTTCTCGGTTATTCGAGCAGATTTTAAACCTTAAGAATTTTTAATGCTAAGAAAAAGCCCCTCTAATCAAGGGGCTTTTTTTTTACCTTTGATTTAATATTTATGCAAAGTCGATACGAACAAAGAGGTGTTTCAGCTGACAAATCAGAAGTACACAAAGCCATTGCAAACATAGACAAAGGGCTTTTTAAAAATGCTTTTTGTAAGATTTTGCCTGATACACTTGCTTTGAGTAATCAACATTGCATTGTCATGCATACAGATACAGCTGGTACAAAACCTGCTCTTGCTTATTTATATTATAAAGAAACAAAAGATCGATCAGTCTGGAAAGATATTGCCCAAGATGCACTTGTAATGAATCTTGATGATATGGCTTGCGTAGGCATTACAGATCAAATCACGATTAGTTCAAATATTGCGCGAAATAAAAAGTGTATCAATGCTGAAAACTTAAAAGACTTGATTCAAGGAACTCAAAAACTTATTGAAGAGTTTAAATCATTAGGTGTACACATCAACCATTCTGGTGGTGAAACTGCAGATGTGGGGGATGTTGTAAAGACCCTTGATGTTGGCTTTACTGCTATAGCTCGTATAAAAAAAGAAGATTTAATCGTCAATAACATCAAACCTGATCAAGTCATAGTTGGGTTTGCTTCTTATGGTAAATCGAGTTATGAAAACACCTACAACAGTGGCATTGGCAGCAATGGATTGACAAGCGCGCGCCATGATTTACTTGCCCATGAGTATGCTGAAAAGTATCCTGAAACCTATGATGAGAAGATTGATTCTTCTCTGACTTACTCAGGCTCTTTTAAAGTTGATCAACTTGACCAAACAACGGGCGTGAATATTGGTAAATTATTGCTTTCTCCTACTCGTAGCTTTACTCCTCTTTTACATGATATTTTCAAGCAAATTGACCGAAAAAAGCTCTCGGGAATTATTCATAATACAGGCGGAGGACAAACCAAAGTCTTAAAATTTATAGAAAATATTGAGGTTATTAAAGACAATCTCATTGAAGTAGCTCCTATTTTTAATTTAATAGAAAAAGAAACACAAACTCCAATGAAAGAGATGTTTCAAACCTTTAACATGGGTACCCGACTTGAAATTTATACAGATCAAATCACAGCAGAAAAACTGATATTAATTGCTGATAAATTTAACATTCAAGCTCAAATTATCGGTTTCACAAAAGCTTCTAGTGAAAATAAAGTCACGATTAAGCACAATGGTCAAACCGTCACTTACAGTTAAGCATTCTTATGAATTTACTAGAAAAACTCAAAGAGCTCAAAGAAAAATACTCTGAAATAGAAAACAGATTGGCTGATCCTTCAGTGATTACTGATATGAAAAAATTTATTCCTTTGAATAGAGAGTACAAAGAATTAAAGCCTTTAGTTGAAGTTTACTTTGAGTATAAAAACTGTGTTGAAAATATTGCTTCATGCAAAGAAATTCTAAAAACTGAGAAAGACGAAGAATTTAGAGAAATGGCCAAACTAGAGCTTGATCAATACAGCACAAAAAAAGAGACTCTTGAAGACGATATTCGCATTATGTTAATTCCCAAAGATCCTGAAGATTCTAAAAATGCCATTGTTGAAATTAGAGCAGGAACAGGCGGAGATGAAGCCAGTATTTTTGCTGGTGATCTCTACAGGATGTACAGTAAGTATGCTGAAAAAAAAGGTTGGAAAACCTCTGTTGCAGACCTAAATGAAGGCACCTCTGGTGGATACAAAGAAATTGTCTTTAATGTCAATGGTGAAAATGTTTACGGAACCTTAAAATATGAATCAGGAGTTCATCGTGTTCAACGTGTACCTCAAACAGAAACCCAAGGCAGAGTACATACCTCTGCAGCTACAGTTGCCATATTGCCAGAGGCTGACGATGAAGTTGAGATAGACATTCATCCATCAGACATTGAAATGCAAACCTCACGTAGTGGTGGTGCTGGAGGGCAAAATGTAAATAAAGTTGAAACCAAAGTACAGCTTACACACAAGCCTACTGGCATTGTAGTGGTTTGCTCGGTTGAACGAACTCAGCTAAAAAATAGAGAATTGGCAATGAAAATGCTAAAAACAAAGCTCTATGACATGGAAGTTGAGAAAAGACAGAGTGAGGTTGCCTTAAAACGTAAGTCATTGGTCTCTACAGGTGATCGTTCTGCTAAGATTAGAACCTATAATTATCCTCAAGGAAGGGTGACTGATCACAGAATCAATTTGACGCTATACAATTTAGATGGCATTATAAATGGAGAGGTTGGTGAGGTGATTGAAGCTTTGAGAACTGCTGAAAATTTAGAAAAGTTAAAAGAAGGAGGACTCGCTAAGGCATGAATAAGGCTCAACTCATTGAACAAATTAAATTAAAAAAAAGCCTGCTTTGCGTTGGACTTGATACAGATATTGATCGTATTCCAAAACACTTACTCAAAGTAGAAGACCCTATTTTTGAGTTCAATAAAGCCATCATTGACCAAACAAAAGATTTGGCTATTTGTTACAAACCAAACCTGGCGTTCTATGAAGCACAAGGATCTGCTGGTTTAATGAGTTTAAAAAAAACACTTGATTATATCCCCTCAAACATCTTTACCATTGCAGATGCTAAAAGAGGAGACATAGGAAACACCTCTAGGCAATATGCAAAAGCTTTTTTTGAGCATTTTAACTTTAATGCCATTACTGTTTCTCCGTATATGGGCAGTCAAGCCATCGAGCCATATTTAGAATACAAAGATAAATGGGCTGTTGTTCTAGCTCGCACCTCTAATACTTCGTCTGATGAGATTCAAAATTTCACAAATTCAAAAGATCAAACAGTCTATCAACAAAGTATTGATCTAAGCTCAAAAGTTGGCAGTGATCAAAACATTATGTTTGTTGTTGGAGCTACTCAAACCCAGGTGATTCAAGAAATTCGAAAACAGGCCCCTAATTACTTTTTTTTAGTTCCAGGCATTGGCGCACAAGGCGGAAATCTCAAAGAAGTCATTGTAAAGGGGCTAAACTCTGAACTAGGGCTGATCATAAACTCTTCAAGACAAATCATTTACGCCTCAAACAAACAAGATTTTGCTAATGCTGCTAGAAGTCAAGCCCTTGAACTTGTCAATCAAATGCGTCAATACATCAGTTCTTGGTAAACCATAAACCATCAACACACATTTGCCATTTAGGGGCATTCTGTGTTTTTTGAGGAAATCCACAAATTGAAAAGCTGGTATCACTCAGTGTGATTGTTTTCTGCTGTTGATCTATTTTAACTGTTCCGAAAACTACTTTTTGATCAACTATTTCAAAAGAACTCGCCCCATTCTCATCTGAGATATCAAAAAAGTACACTTGCCCTTGCTTGTGTGCTGTCCATAATCCTAGCCAGTTGTCATTTCCGTCAAGATCAGCCTTACAAGAAGACAAAAAGACAGTCAGTATTGTAAGAAAAAGACAAAAAGACAGATTCAAGACTGCGGCATATAGTTTGTTGAACATTCTGTAAAATTTGATGTTATGAATTTAAACAACTTTACGCACAATGCACAAATGGTGTTAGCTTCAGCTCAAGGCATTGCCATTGATTATAAACACGAAATGCTGTACGCTGAAGATCTATTTTTAGCACTCATCAAAGATTCAGATTCAATCACCAACTCTATCATTCAGCAAATAGGTGTCAATATTGAAGAGGTTAAAGATTTTATAAATCCAGAAATTGAAAAATTGCCTACTGCTGACAACACACCAACCATGCTGTCAGCTCATCAAGACGTTGCCATGATCATGCAACATCTTGATGGCATAAAAGAAAGTCTAAAGTCTGAACTGATTTCAGAGCAACATCTTTTTCTAGCTTTTTTTAAAACCAAAAACAGCATCAGTACATTTTTCAAATCAAAGAACATCACATACAAAATCCTCTATGAAATGGTCAAAAAGCAATCATCCACAACAAACCCTAACAGCTCGGCTAAAAACAATTTTAAGGCCCTTCATAAATACGCAATTGACCTAGTCAGCCTAGTCAAAAAAGGAAACATCGACCCCATTATAGGCAGAGACCAAGAAATCAGACGCGTACTTCAAATCCTATCTAGAAGAACCAAAAACAACCCCATTCTAATCGGCCATCCTGGCGTAGGTAAAACGGCAATTGCTGAAGGCATTGCACACCGAATAGTCAAACAAGAGGTTCCTGAAAACCTCTCAAATAAAAAAGTATTTAGCCTCGATTTAGCCGCGTTGATCGCTGGCGCAAAATTTAAAGGCGAATTTGAAGAGCGCTTAAAAGCTGTGATCAAAGAAGTACAAAACAGCAAAGGAGAAATCATCTTGTTTATCGATGAAATTCATACTCTAGTCGGCGCAGGCAGTTCTGAAGGAGCTATGGATGCTGCAAACATCTTAAAACCAGCCTTGGCTAGAGGTGAGTTAAGAGCCATTGGCGCAACAACACTTGACGAATACCAAAAGTATTTTGAAAAAGATAAAGCCTTAGAAAGACGGTTTCAGGCTGTGAAAATAGAAGAGCCATCAAAAGAAGATGCCATCTCTATTTTAAGAGGCATTAAAGAGAAATATGAAACACATCATAAAGTACGTATCAAAGATGAGGCTATTGTTGCAGCAGTTGAACTTTCAGACCGCTACATCAATGAGCGATTTTTACCTGATAAAGCTATCGATTTAATGGATGAAGCGGCCTCTAAAATTCGCATGCAAATCAATTCTATGCCCATAGAGCTTGATGAGCTAAATCGTAAAATTAGAACTCTTGAAATTGAAAGAGAAGCCATGAAAAAAGAGGGTGATAAAGAAAAAGAGCAAGCTTTAAGTAAGAAAATTACCGAAATATCAGAATCACAAATTACTCTAAAAGCAAAATGGGAAGCTGAAAAGCAAACCATTGAAAATGTTCAAAAAGGCAAGCTAGAAATTGAAAAACTGACCACTCAGGCAGAACAACTTGAACGAGAAGGAGCTTTTGAAAAAGTTGCAGAGATAAGATACGGTCTTTTGCCTAAGGCCCAGCAACAACTTCACCAATACAATGACCTGCTTGACCAGCTTAAACAAAGTGGCTCTCAACTTTTAAAAGAAGAAGTAGAGGCCAAAGACATTGCAAATGTAGTAAGTCTAGCCACTGGGGTTCCTACCCAGCAAATGCAAGAACAAGAGCGTGATAAAGTTTTATCGCTTCAAAAAAGTATTTCTAAACAAGTGATTGGTCAAAAAAGAGCGATCAATGCGGTGAGCGAGGCTATTCAGAGATCAAGAGCAGGGTTAAATGATCCAGATAAACCATTAGGATCATTTCTTTTTTTAGGCTCTACTGGCGTTGGTAAGACTCAACTATCTAAGACCTTAGCTCAACAATTGTTTGACGATGAAAAAGCCTTGATACGCTTTGACATGAGTGAATACTCAGAAAAACATAGTATCTCAAAGTTAATTGGTGCTCCTGCTGGTTATATAGGCTATGAACAATCAGGTAAACTCACTGAGTATGTGCGCAAAAAACCCTACGCAGTTTTATTGTTTGATGAAATTGAAAAAGCCCATCCTGAAATCTTCAATCTTCTTTTGCAACTTTTAGACGAAGGCAGATTAACTGATAACAAGGGGCGTTTGGTGAATTTTAAAAACTGTATCATTATCATGACCTCAAATATAGGCTCTCAGCAAATCTCAGAGCATTACAAAATATGGAAACAAACCAAATCTGAAGACGTGCTTTTCAACTTAAACCATGAAGTTACAGCACGTTTAAAACAGCATTTCAAGCCTGAATTTTTAAATCGAATTGATGAGCAAGTTTTGTTTCACCCATTAGGTAAAAAAGAGATTGAAAAAATTGCATTACTCGAAATTGAAAAAATAAAAGCAAAACTTAAAGCAAAAGAATTGAGTTTGAGTATTCAGCAAGAAGCCTTGAACCAAATTGTTGAACAAGGATATGACTTTGAATATGGTGCTCGCCCTTTAAAAAGACTCATTGAGAAAACCATTTTAAATCAGCTATCAAAGGCTCTTTTAGAAGAAAAATTTCAAAAAGGCGATCATGTTGTCATCGATGCCTTTGATCAAAAAATAGTAGTTAGAAAACCTATTGAACAAACCATTGAGAGTTCGTAAATACTTCAATAATATCTAAAGTTGCTTGCCTTTTGTCAGTTTAGGCAGGCAGCTTTTGCATTCTTTGAGTGACTTCCTTAACACCTAATATTTGCATAGATTCAAATAAATCAGGCCCAGCACCCTTGCCCGTTAAGGTTAATCTGACAGCAATCATGGCTTTGCCAAATCCGATTTCTTTAGCTTGCACATACTCTTCAAATGCTTGTTTTAATTGATAAGATGAGAAATCTGTATCGTTAAAAATCTTGGCTAAATCTTGAACAATTTGACCTGAGTCATCTTTCCATTTTTTCTTCATGGTTTTCTCATCATAGTGTTCTGGAGCTGAAAAAAAGAAGGCTGCTTTGTCTTTTAATTCACTAAAGAAAGTAATGCGCTCTTTAAATAATTTTGCAACAGATCGGTAATAGTCTTGATCAAAGCCCTCAAAGTGCTGTTTCAGATGATCTGCAAACACAGCATCTTCAGTATTTTTAATGTATTGGGCATTGAACCATTTGGCTTTGTCAGCATCAAAACGGGCACCTGACTTACCCACTCTTGATAAATCAAAGCTCTTTTCAAGCTCAGATAAAGAAAATAATTCTTGTTCAGTACCAGGGTTCCACCCTAAAAAGGCCAACATATTTACTACGGCAGAATTCAAATATCCTGACTCTTTGTAGCCTGAAGAAATTTCACCAGTAGCAGGGTCTTTCCATTGCAAAGGAAACACCGGAAAGCCCAATCGATCACCATCTCTTTTGCTTAGTTTTCCTTTACCTTCTGGCTTTAAAATTAAAGGCAGGTGGGCAAACTCAGGAGCCCTCCAGCCAAAAGCATCGTATAAAATCACGTGCAATGGCGTTGAAGGCAACCACTCCTCTCCTCTTATGACGTGTGAGATTTGCATCAAATGATCATCTACAATATTGGCCAAGTGATAAGTAGGCAGCCCGTCTGATTTAAAAATCACTTTATCGTCTATGCTAGAGGTATTGATCTTGATTTCACCTCGTACAAGGTCATTGAAATAAATATCTTGATCAGCGGGTATTTTTATGCGTACAGTATAGTTTTCAGTTGCTAAGAGCGCTTGAGTTTGATCTTCAGAAAGACTCAAAGAGTTTTTCATCTCAGCTCTTGTGTTGTAGTCGTACTTCCAATTCTCTACAGCATCTCTTTTTTGATCAAGCTCTTCAGGCGTATCAAAAGCATAATAGGCTTTGTCTTGCTCAATGAGTTGTTGCACATACTTTTGATAAATTTCTTTACGCTCAGATTGACGGTAAGGGCCAAAGTCACCTTTGTCATTTCCGACTCCTTCATTGGGAGCAATGCCACACCATTCAAGGGCCTTGAGAATATAATCTTCAGCGCCTTGCACATAGCGCTTTTGATCGGTGTCTTCAATTCTTAAAATAAAATCTCCACCCTGCTTTTTGGCAAATAAATAATTGTACAAAGCTGTACGCACTCCTCCAATATGCAAGGGCCCAGTGGGTGAAGGAGCAAATCTTACGCGAACTTTACTCATGCTACAATTTCTATGGTCAAACTTGAATCTGTTTTCACGACTTTGGCCAAATTGTTCTTGGTCAAAGTCTTCACTCCCTTATCCCAAGCTTTGTTGCTTAAATCAAGCTGTTCTTTCAATCCCATCAATTCTATTTTACCTGCCTTTTTAAGAGCATCTAAAATCTTTTGTTCGTTTTCATTCAATTCAATAGTGGGCTGTGCTTTTTCAGGGCGCATCTGCGGAAAAAACAACACATCTTGAATTGAATTAACCCCCGTCATAATCATCGATAAACGATCAATACCAATACCTAAGCCAGCTGTAGGAGGCATGCCATACTCTAGGGCTCTTAAGAAATCTTCATCTAAGACCATCGCCTCATCATCTCCTCTCTTGCCCAACTCTAACTGCTCTTCAAAGCGTTTTCTCTGATCAATCGGATCGTTCAATTCAGAAAAAGCATTGCAAATTTCTTTTCCGTTACAAATAGCTTCAAAACGCTCTACCAATCCTTCTTTAGAACGATGTTTTTTCGCCAGCGGAGACATCTCAACAGGGTAATCTGTAATGAAGGTGGGTTGAATCAGTAAAGGCTCACATTTTTCGCCAAAAATCTCATCGATAATTTTGCCTCTTGCCATGGTCTCATCTAAAGGCACACCCATCTTTTGGGCTGCCGCTCGCATTTCAGCCTCATCCATCTCACTGATGTCTACACCTGTGAAGTGCTCAATGGCCTCATACATTGTAAAACGTTTCCAAGGTCTTTGAAAATTAATGGTGTTTTCCCCAACCTGAACCTGTGTAGATCCATGCAGAGCAAGAGCAATTTTCTCGACCATCTCTTCAACCAAATTCATCATCCACTCATAATCCTTATATGCTACATACAGCTCAATTTGGGTGAATTCAGGATTGTGAAAACGGCTCATGCCCTCGTTTCTAAAATCTTTAGAGAACTCGTAGACTCCATCATATCCACCCACAATCAAACGCTTCAAATACAACTCATTGGCAATACGCAAGTAAAGGGTCATATCAAGCGTGTTGTGATGCGTTTTAAAAGGTCGGGCCGCAGCTCCTCCATACAAAGGCTGCAAAATAGGCGTCTCTACCTCTAAATACCCCTTCTCATTTAAATAAGAACGCATAGTATTCATCAGCTTGGTACGCTTAATAAAGGTTTCTTTCACGGCAGGATTCACCACTAAATCAACATAGCGTTGGCGGTAACGCAACTCAGGGTCGGTAAACCCATCATAGACATTGCCCTTATCATCTGTTTTCACGATCGGCAAAGGCTTTAAAGATTTTGATAAAAGCGTGAGGCTTTCAACATGGATGGATGGCTCACCCACTTGTGTTTTAAACAAATAGCCCTTCACCCCAATAAAATCACCTATGTCTAAAAGTTTTTTAAACAGCTCGTTGTATAAGTCTTTGTTCTCACCGCTGCATATTTCATCTCTTGAGACATAAATCTGTGCTCTGCCCGTTTGATCTTGAATTTCAGCAAAAGAGGCCTTTCCCATAATTCTTCGAGACATGAGTCTTCCTGCAATTTCAACTTTTTCACCCTCTTTGAAATTTTCATTGATTTGCCTAGCGGTAGTGTTGACCTTGAAAAGCTGGGCGGGATAAGGGTCAATACCCATCGCTCTTATTTTATCAAGCGCTGCTCTTCTTACTTGTTCTTGTTCAGATAATTGTACTTGAGACATAATTTTTAGACTGGTGGCCAAAGTTAAGAAAAGCACATGATTTACTTTGTTATATTTGCTTTTAAAATCAAATAAAATGACACTATTAATCATATTTTTTATCATTTCTATTCTTTTCTCATTTCTCTGTTCTATATGGGAAGCTGTTATTTTAAGTGTCACGCCCTCTTATGCCAAAAAGGTAGAGTCTGAAAATCTTGGCTTTTCTGAAAAGCTCAAAGAATTTAAAAACGAGATTGATCGCCCACTGTCAGCTATTTTAAGTTTAAATACCATTGCCCATACGGTAGGTGCCATTGGTGTTGGCGCACAAGCTGGAAAAGTTTTCGGTAGCTCATACATTGATTTAGGAGTAATGCAGCTGAGTTATGAGTCAATCATCGCTGGGCTAATGACCTTAGCAATTTTAATCATCTCAGAGATTATCCCTAAGACCATTGGTGCGAATAATTGGAAGTCTTTACTCCCCTTTACCATTCGTAGTCTATCGTTTATTATTATAGCTACTGCTCCGCTTGTGTGGATCAGCCAATTGATCACCAAGAGCTTAAAGAAAGACAAAGCTAAAAGCGTGTTGTCTCGCTCAGATTTCATGGCCATGACAGAGTTGAGTAAAGATGCAGGCGCCATCAATCAAAAAGAATCATCGATCATCAACAATCTGTTGAATTTAAAAGAAGTGCGTGCAGAAGACATCATGACACCCAAGAATGTGATTTCTGCGATAGATGAGAATCTAACCATTGAGGGGTTTTATGAGCAAAAAGAAAATTTAAAATTCTCTCGTATTCCTGTTTTTGAGCAAACGATTGACAGCCCTACTGGCTTTGTCTTAAAGGATGATATTTTACTTGAACTCATTGAAGGAAAAAAGAGTAAAAAACTCTCAGAGATCAAACGTAAGATCATTGCTGTAAAAGAAGATTGTGAATTGCCTAAGTTGTTTGACAATATCATTGAGAAAAAGAATCATATTGCACTGGTAGTGAATGATTTTGGAGCAGTGGTTGGATTGGTTACCCTTGAAGATGTTCTTGAAACACTACTGGGTTTTGAAATTATGGATGAGAAAGATCAAGTAGGTGATTTGCGTCAAAAAGCTAGAAAAAACTGGCAAGACAGGGCCAAGCGCATTGGCTTGATTGAGTAAAAAACGTACTTAAGCGTTTATAAACGTTTAAATAACGGCTTTAAAAGTTGAATCAAAGAGTTTTGTAAAATGCTTTGCAAAACTTACAACGCGACACTTTTTGGTTTAAAGGCCACCATTGTTTGTGTAGAGGTACTCGTTGAGATGGGCATTCGATTTGCCTTGGTCGGAATGGCTGACCACGCCATTCGAGAATCACAACAACGCATTGATTCTGCTTTAAAGAGCATTTCTGAGAAAATTCCTAGAAAGGCCGTGACGATTAATTTGTCTCCTGCCGATATAAAAAAGAAAGGTGCACACTTTGACCTAAGCATTGCAGCAGGACTTTTGGCCGCCAACAAAAAATTAAAACCCGATAAACTAAATGAGTATCTCATTATCGGAGAGCTTTCTTTAGATGGCAAAGTACTTCCTGTAAAAGGAATCATCCCTATTTGTCTAGAAGCAAAAAAACAAGGTTTTAAAGGCATTGTTTTACCAAAAGAGAATGCGCAAGAGGCAAGTCTTGTAGACAATTTTCAAATCATTTCAGTTCAGCACATAAGTGATCTCATGGATTTCTTCAATGCTGATGGTCTAACTCATACACAAGCTTACATACCCCCTGATCTATCTATAAACAAACAAGAACTGGGCTTAGACTTTAATCAAGTAATTGGTCAGCAGTTTGCTATGCAAGGGGCCTTGATTGCAGCTTGCGGCAAGCATAATCTCATGTTTATCGGAGCTCCTGGAGTAGGTAAAAGCATGATTGCTAAAAGAATTCAAACTATTCTCCCAGCCTTAACAGAAAAAGAATTTTTAGAAGCCGCAGCTATACATTCTGCAGCGGGTAAAACATTAGACTTAAGTACTCGAACACCGATCATCTATGCACCACATCATATGGCCTCTTCTGTGTCTATTTTAGGAGGAGGCAAATCTCCTAAACCGGGAGCCATTTCTCTAGCGCACAATGGCGTACTGTTTTTAGATGAAATGTTAGAATTCAATAGAGATTGTTTAGAAGCACTTAGAGAACCTTTAGAAGAAAAGAGCATCACCATATCTAGGGCCAATTACACAGAAAAATTGCAAGCAAACTTTATGCTTTTAGCCTCTATGAATCCATGTCCTTGTGGATACTTAAACCACCCAACCAAAAACTGCAGCTGCAATACTTTTCAACTAAAACGCTACTTTTCAAAGCTATCAGGGCCTTTGCTTGACAGAATTGATTTGCACATTCACTTAAAAGAGGTTAAACTAGATAAATTGGTGAATCAAAAAAGCTCATCCAACAAAACCTACAGTAGCAAAATACTAAAAGAAAAAGTTGTTCAAGTAAGAGCCATTCAAGCAAATAGAATGCAATCCACCAAAACCAATGCTGAGCTCAATATAGAAGAGATTAAACGCTTTTGTGTGCTTGAAAAGCACGCCAAGCAAACCCTTATAGAACAGGCAAGCAAAAAAGACTTTTCATTGAGATCGTACCACAAAATATTGAAAATAGCCAGAACTATTGCCGATATAGACGATCAAAAAATCATAGAAACACCTCATGTACTAAAGGCACTATCTTTTAGAGCCTTAGATCGCAATGAATTTGTTTGAATCAGTTATTTTAAAATCTGAATCATCTTAGTTGCCCTGTTCAAATTTTCATCACGTACATCAATAAAATAAGTTCCGTTAGAAAGTTCAGCAAGATCAATGCTTGATTGGTGTTTTTGCAACTTAATAGCCTTTAAAAGCCTAGAGTGCACATCATAAACAGAAACGGTTTCAATCTGCAGATCTGAGCCTAAATACAATTGACCAGAACAAGGGTTAGGAAACACATTTAAATTAAGTTTATCAGGCTGAAGGTGCGTTGAAATTGATGGTTGAAAAAACCCAACCTCAGATGTTTTCAAACACCCCTGATCATCATAAGTCTGCACGTAATATAAGCCTGAGTCTTGAATTTCAATACTACTGACTAAACTGTCTATTATGGTATCGTTCAATACCCAAAAAGTTTGATTTGAACAGCCTTGACAATACAGTGAATCGTCTAAAGCTTGTAAAGTTGGGGTGTTGTGCTTCAACAACTCAAAGGCATCTAATTTTCCGAATCCAAACCTTGGGTTGGGTGAATCGGTGGTAAAGTCATCACTCTTTGCACTCATGCGCAAGGCCTGCTTAATTGAATCTAAACTGGCCCAGGGGCAGTACTCATAAAACAGCGCGACTGCTCCGCTAACTGAAGGTGCTGCCATTGAGGTGCCTGAATTTCTTTTGTGAAATCCACCCTGAGCAATAAAGCTAGGATTCACATTGGTGTCAATTGCCAAATTGACAAGACGAGCACACGAAAGTACAATGCCTCCAGGAGCTGTAAGATCAGGCTTAATTCTACCATCTCTAGTAGGGCCGATGCTTGAATTATGAAACAAAGCACCTGGCTGATCATCAAATACTTGAAGTGAATCTTTAAAATCTAAATAACGATCAACAGAGGTATAATTACCCACCGTGATAGATTGTTCTGAACATGCCCAACCTGAAACTATCGAAGAGAACTTGTCTGGATTTTTATAAAATGGCATAGCCGTTGAATCAACAACCATGTCTGAAGATCCTGTGAAAGAAGACGATGACCAAACGTCAAACTTACCGCTGCCCGTAGTGCTAAACCTATAATTAAAGTCTGTTGAATCAACTTGCAAAATATACACCTGCATGAAATACTTATCATCGATGAGTTCTACCCAATTTCCTACTTCAGCAAGCATGGTCATATCTGAGTTGTAAATAGTATCAAAGCTTGAGCCTATCTGAATGTTTTTAAAAGGTGTTTGACCAATGAACTCTTGAGATGGGAGTATTCTGTCTGCACCAAGAGAAAACTGAACATTTTGAAAGTCTACAGTATCTGCCCAAAGCTCAAAAATAAGCCCAGAAAAGCCATACCATGTTGAAGGATTGTATTTGAACCAAGTAAAATTAGTGTCAGCAGTGACCTCATATGAAAGGTGATAAGCATCAGCATCGCCTGAATTTCCTGAAGCACAAACCAAAGCCCTTCCCTGCTTGGCCTGCACAAGGCTATCAGTGAATTGCGTGTAAGGGTCTCTCCCATCATGACTACCAATGTAAGAGCCTAAACTTAAGTTTACTACACAAGGTTTACCCAGAGCATCTGCCTTATTAAAAATATATTCAACAGCCTGGTTGACAGTCGTTTTCCAATCCAATACATTTCCTTGATAATAATCAACAAAAATGATGTCTGCCTTTGGAGCCATACCCTGAAATTTTCCTAAAGCTCTACCGTTGCCAGCAGCAATTCCTGTGACGTGTGAGCCATGATCTGAGGTGTTGGTATGCACCAATAATCCGCTATCTATTTGAGCGGCGTTCCATTCAGTACCGTAATTGTAATCGGTTGGATTTGAGCCTGCATTGCTATTCTGATTCCAATAATAAAGCACACGAGTAGATGAATCTGCATTTAAAAAATCAGGATGGTTTACCTCTAAACCCAAATCAATGATGCCGATAATCACATCTTTCCCTTGATAAGAAGTCTCTAAAGGCGCTATACCTTGATGTACAGCATTTACATTGTTGTGAGCTCTAACTGAATCATTTAGCATGAAAGCAGGGCCAATGCTTCTTGAAATTCTTTGAACTTCTGGGCGTGCAGAAAAGTCTTTTAAACGGTTCAAAGCAATTGTAATGGCATAGTAATCGCCCATTTTTTGGTCAATTGAATAGCCAAATTCTTGAGTGTTTTTTTCAATAAATGCCTCAAAAGCTTTGACCAACACCTGAATTGATTGATCTTGTTTTTGATTTAATACTAAATGATTTAAGTATACATCAAGCTTTTGAGCATTGACAAATAGTAAAAAAAAAGAAAAACT
This sequence comes from Flavobacteriales bacterium, assembly GCA_020631045.1. Lineage (GTDB taxonomy): Bacteria > Bacteroidota > Bacteroidia > Flavobacteriales_G > JALEGO01 > JAHDHZ01. Next base: position 164,697 of record JAHDHZ010000001.1, read on the forward strand.
AAGGGTAGTAAGGAAGTGTTTCAACTTGAGAGAATTTTTGGTTTTCTCTATCAAGATAAAAATAAAAATGATGTAAGCCGTTGGTCAACACTAAATATGGTGCTTTAAGTGCTATGTTGTATCTGCTTACTTGCAGAAAAACTTGCTTGTCTATCTTAACTGAAGGCTTTTTACATTCAATGATCGCATAAGGATGGCCTTGTTTATCGTAAACTGTGAGATCTGGCCTGTGCATTAATGCGTTATATGCAAGTGTTTGCTCTACAGCAATAAGATTTTTTGAAAACCCTAACTGATTAATTAAAAAATGAATGTAGTGTTGTCTAACCCACTCCTCTGAGGTGAGTTTCACGTATTTCGATCGGCAGATGTCAAAGACTTCTAAATGATTGTTTGTATCTTTAAGCCTTAGCTTAACTTCAGGAAGGTTTAAGGCTGTAAAATTATCAATCATGAAAACTAAATCAGAAATTGTAAAAAACTGGTTACCCAGATATACAGGAGCAAAATTAGAAGATTTTGGTCAATACATCTTGCTGACCAATTTTGATCACTATTTAAATTATTTTGCTGCTCACAATAAGGTGAAAATATTTGATCACGCAAAAGCTATGAAAGCAGCTACTGCAAATAACATTACCATGATTAATTTCACAATGGGTAGTGCCAATGCTGCGACAATTATGGATCTTTTGAGCGCCATTAAGCCCAAAGCTTGTTTGTTTTTAGGTAAGTGTGGTGGATTGAAGAAAAAAAATAAAATTGGTGACTACATTTTGCCCATTGCCGCCATTCGAGGAGAAGGTACCTCAAATGATTATTTCCCTCCAGAAGTACCTGCCTTGCCTGCCTTTAACCTTCAAAAGTCTGTTTCAACTGTATTGAGAAAATCACAAACTGATTATTGGACCGGCACTGTTTATACAACCAACAGAAGGGTTTGGGAACATGACAAGAAATTCAAAAACTATTTAAGAGCAATTAGAGCCATGGCCATTGACATGGAGACTGCTACATTATTTACTGTAGGATTTGCCAATAAAATTCCGACCGGAGCACTTTTATTGGTAACAGATCAACCCATGATTCCTGAAGGCGTAAAAACAGCAAAGAGCGATGCAAAAGTCACTAAAAATTATGTTGAAAATCACATTTTAATCGGCATCAACTCTTTGAAAGCAATTGAGAAAAAAGCTGAGTCTGTCAAACACCTGAAGTTCTAAGTGAACTATACTGAACTCATAAAAAAGATTCAGCAAAAGCAATTTGCTCCTATTTATTTCTTGTTTGGAGATGAACCTTATTACATCTATCAAATTTTTAAAGCCCTAGATCAGTATGTACTTGATGAGAGTCAAAAAGCATTCAATCAAGTTACTCTATATGGTAAGGAGACTGACCTTGCACAAATTTTAGAGCAAGCCAAACGCTTTCCGATGGGAAGTGACCGACAACTTGTTTTGGTCAAGCAAGCTCAACACATCAAAAAAATCGAGCAACTATTAAATTATGCTGAGCGTCCACAAAACACAACAGTACTTGCATTGGCTTATCAGGGAAAAAAAATTGATGGCAGAAGCAAAGACGGAAAAAAATTGATTGAACAATTAAAGAAACATGGCATTTATTTTGAATCCAAAAAAATGTATGAGAATCAGCTGCCCAACTTCATTGGCTCGTCTTTAAAAAATAATGGATTTCAATTTGAGCAAAAAGTACCCTTTTTACTGGCTGAATTTCTAGGAAATGACCTTCAAAAAATTGAAAATGAAATTGAAAAGCTTAAGCTTACTGTTGATGCTAGTACTTTATTGAATGAAGAAATTATAGAGTCAAAAATTGGCATTAGTAAAGAATTCAACAATTTCGAATTTCAAAAAGCAGTAGCCACCAAAAATGTGTTAAAATCAAATCGAATCGTTCAATATTTCTGCTCAAATCCAAACAAACACCCTTTAGTTGTTTCAATCAGCACACTATTTTCTTTCTTCTCTAAATTGGCCATTTATCAAATGTTGACCAACAAACAAAAAGACAATGCCTGTCGATTGATGAAGATTAACCCTTATTTCTTCTCAGATTATACGATGGCGGCGAACCATTATCCGGTAAAAAAAACTGTTCAAATTATTGGCCTTTTAAAGGCCTACGACTTAAAATCTAAAGGAGTAGACCACCTAGAAGCCTCTAGCAATGAGTTGTTAAAAGAGCTTACTTATCAAATTTTCAATTGATTTGTTTGGGTGTAGCCCTAAGCTCACCGTGAATGAAATCACTGTTTTCATAAAGGTTAATCCCTTTGTATTCAATGACATTGTAATCAATATAAACGTTTCCTTCATTGAAAGTTCCACTGCCCTGAATCTTGTGAATGATATTTTTAGCAGCATCCTCAAACACCGTTTGTAAAGGAATTGAAAAATTATTAGTATCAACCACATCAGCACTGATATTTACATATCCATTCAACTTAGAAATGTAAACACTTTCTTCGCCTTTAAGCATGAATTGAGTTTCATAAAATATTTGATTCTCAAAAGGTCCATTAATTGTTGATTCATCGTATTGGTCATCTGCATTGTAGGTGCCTAAATAATGTGTTGATATAGACTCTACTTTTATTTCTTGGGTTTCAACATCGTAAATTGTACCATCTTCATTGTAAGCTCTAAGTGTTACCGTGTAAGTGCCAGATTGGTTGTAGCTGTGCGCTGGAGAAAAATCACTCGATGTAGATCCATCACCAAAATCCCACTCGTACGAGCTTGCATGTTCTGAACAATTATCAAAAACAATTCCGTACTCAGATCTTGTTTCGTAACTACTAGGTTCAATACAAGCCCTAGGTTTAGTTGAACAAGAAAAAAGTATTGAAGCGCAAAATGCATAAAATATATGAGTTGTTTTCATCAGACTTGTTTTGTTAGTGAAACGAAACAAGCTTAAAAAGGTTGCGTTAGCACTAAACTATTCCGTGATACCTTCTAATAACCCATTCAGAAATCAGTGTAGCAATAATTACAAAAGCCCATATGAGCTGGTCAATTAAAAATCGCTTTTCTTTTTTATGTTTTTGTTTTGGCTTGAGTTTTTGATCACCTAGTGCATCAAAAAAACTTACATCAAACTCTGAGGTATAATTTGTGAACTGCCCGCCGGTTTTTTTAGAGAGCTTCTTCAACATATCATGCCTGGCTACTTGATCAATAGCCTCTACATCGATGTTTTGCACATTAAAAACACTTTGTGATGAGATAGATTTACTGCCAAGCTTTGTATTTGCTTTAATTTGATACCGCCCCTGAGCAAGTCTTCCTAATGAAATATTGTAATAATTCTGATGGGCAACCATTTGAAACTTTGAACGCTCATTTTGATGTTGAACTTCTAAAAACACTTCAGGTTGTGTTGTCAAGTTTGCTGATTGATCTAAAAGAACAGCTTTTATATTTACATTTTGATCAGTAGCATATACTTTTGAATGTTCTAAGGTCAACTGGTTGTCTTCACTTGAAGCATTTAGATACCCTACGGTCTTTTCAATCAAGCCATTAAACACTTGTTTACTTTCAGTCTTTTGATATTCTGACATGGGCCATCTGAATATATTTTGGCCCAACAAAAAAGCATGTTTTGCTTGCATGTGTGAGGCAAAAAACCACATTGGATAGTCAGAGTCAACACTTCCAATTTTTTGATACAACAATACTTGAGTTTGATCTGATATCTTATATTCACCAAAATTAACGAGCAAAGGAGCATATAAATTTATGGTTTGTTTTAAATCATGATCAAAAGAAAATAGTTCAAAGTCAGAATTCAAAACTGGCCTTACCTGTAGGTTCTCATCAGACAAATTCTGAAAACTAAGATGACCATTCATAAATGGTTTAGCTATTTGAAAATCTTGCTTCTGAGTTAAAATAAACCAAGTAGGAATATTGAGTGTCCTTATTTTATTGAATAACCGATCAGCTCTGTGATACTTTGATGGAGCATAAAAAATTATTGATGAGACTTCTTGTAGATCTAATTCTTGATTATCGTTGTCATAAATTTTCAAATCAATAGCATCAAAGCTCTCTAATGCTTGTTTAATAGCTGAAATGTCTGGATGTACTTGTGAGGCAATAAGTGCTACTTTGTCTTTTCGTTTCACAACATCAACAAAGACTTGTTTTGTATTGTTTTGTGTATTTACCTCTTGAGTACTTTGTTGAAGAACTGCTTTAATATTGAGCGTTGATTCATATACTGCTTTAAGCTTTACCCTGTAGGTCTTAAACAGATTATTTGATTCAACTCTAATGGCTTGCTGCCAGACTAAACTATCATTGAGTAAGACCTTCAATTTAGTTTGTTCTTGTTTTAAACCATATGCTTGCACATCTATATCTACAAAAAATTCATTGTTGTGCTGTACTGTTCTGTTTACCCAAAGCTTTTTGATCAGAAAATCTTTTTTAGGAGTTGAATCCCCAACACCTAAAGCATAAATAGGTTTTTGAACATCCCAGTCTGAATAAAGCGGATTTTCTCCTTCTGTGTAAATTCCGTCTGTTAACAATATAAGTCCTGAAAGGTTTTTATGTTCATACAAACCTTTAACCTCTGATATTGATTCAGATAAATTACTTTGTCTCCCCTTTAAATTTAAGCTATCTATGTCTTTGAGTTCGTGATCAAATACGTGCATTTTAACTTGATATGAACCAGGTAATTTTGAGCTTATTTCATCAGTCAATTCAACCAATTTTTGCTTTGAAACAAATTGGCTTATAGAACTTGAATTGTCTAATAAAACAGCTATGGTTGGATGCTCAACCTCTGTAAAATACTTTAAAAAAAGGGGCTTAAGCAGTAAAAAGAATAGCAAAAAAATAGAACAAAATCTCAATACCTTTAAAACCAATAAAATGCTTGGCTTAAATGAACGTTCTACTCCTTTATATAAAAGCAAAGCAAAAAATATTGCTAAAAATAGTCCGACAATAATCAACCATAATGAATATTGTGTTTCAATGAGCATACAATTTAAAATCTAAGTAAGTAGAGCTCCATCTATTTGTAGTACTTGGCCAGATATATAAGAAGCCATATCAGAAGCCAAAAACACTACCGCATCAGCTACCTCTTTGGGATGTCCCCCTCTTTTCAAAGGAATTGCTGATCGCCATTGTTCTAAACTTTTTTCATCAAGTTTGTCTGTCATTTCAGTTTCTATAAAACCTGGAGCAACAACATTACACCTAATATTTCTAGAGCCTAACTCAAGAGCAATCGATTTAGAAAAGCCTACAATACCAGCTTTACTTGCCGCATAATTTGATTGCCCTGCATTGCCTTTAATACCAACTATTGAACTTAAGTTTATAATCGAACCAGAGCGTTGTTTTAAAAAATTACGTTGTAATGCTTTAGTAAAATTAAATACAGAAGTTAGATTGACTTGTAAGATTTTGTTCCAATCATCAATGTTCATACGCATCAACAATTGATCTTTTGTGATTCCAGCATTGTTGACTAAAACATCAATTTTATCAACTTCACTTAGCAAATTATTTACCGCATGCTCAACAGCTTTATTATCACTTCCATCAAGCTTTAAAGCTTTGACAAAATTTGCTTTTTTTGCCAGAGAGTTTTGCAGCTCATTTGCTTTTTGATCAGAACTCACATATGTAAAAATAAGGTCTGCACCTTGATCGACAAAGGCCTGACATATTGCTTTACCTATGCCTCTGGTTCCTCCTGTAACAAGAGCTGTTTTGCCTTTTAACAGCATCAAGCAAGAACATTGATGGCCTGAGCCATTTTCTCACCGATTTCAGCTGGTGATTCAGCAACTGTAATGCCACATTCTCTCATGATACGCATTTTGGCCTCAGCAGTATCATCTGCTCCACCAACAATTGCTCCAGCATGTCCCATCTTTCTGCCTTTAGGTGCTGTTTGCCCAGCTATGAACCCTACAACAGGTTTGGTTCCAAATTCTTTAACCCAACGCGCAGCTTTAGCTTCTAAATCTCCTCCAATCTCACCAATCATAACGATTCCATCAGTTTCAGGGTCGTTCATCAAAAGCTCTACGGCTTGCTTGGTTGTTGTGCCAATAATCGGATCACCACCAATGCCAATAGCTGTAGAAATACCCATTCCGGCCTTGACAACCTGATCAGCAGCTTCATAAGTCAATGTTCCTGACTTAGAAACAATTCCGATTTTTCCTTGCTTAAAGACAAATCCAGGCATAATGCCCACCTTAGCCTCACCAGGAGTAATCACACCAGGACAGTTCGGACCAATCAACCTACAATCTTTATCACTTAAATAAGCTTTTACCTGAACCATATCTTTGACAGGAATGCCTTCAGTAATGGCAATAATTACTTTGATGCCCGCACCAGCAGCTTCCATAATTGCATCTGCGGCAAAAGCAGGCGGAACAAAAATAATTGATGTATCTGCGCCAGTTTTCTCAATTGCTTCACTAACGGTATTAAAAACAGGCTTCTCTAAATGAGTTTGACCTCCTTTGCCTGGGGTAACACCGCCTACTACATTAGTGCCATAAGCAATCATTTGCTCGGCATGAAAACTACCTTCACTACCCGTAAATCCTTGAACAATTATTTTAGAATCTTTATTGACTAGAACACTCATTTTATTTTGTTTGTCTCAAATTTAAATCAATCGATGACTATAGCCAAGTTGTTTTGTAAATTTGTTAACGAAAATAAACTGCTTGAAAATGTCTGTATCCCATCAACTCGAATCTACTATTTGTGCTATTTCTTCTGGCTCAGAACCTTCAGCCATAGCTGTGATTCGTTTAACTGGTAAACAAGCCATAGAAATCGCTAATAAAATTTTTAAAACAGATCGGTTTTTAAAGGCTGCGGCAAGAACCCAAGTATTTGTAAAGATTATTGATCCTAAAAACGGTGAGATGATCGACGAGGCTTTAGTCTGTAAATTTATAGCTCCGAATAGCTATACAGCTGAAGATTTGGTTGAGATTATGCCTCACGGATCAACTTACATCAAAGAAAGAATTTTACAGCTTTTAATTGAAAATGGAGCTCACTTGGCTTCTAAAGGTGCTTTTACCAAACGGGCTTTTCTAAACGGTAAATTAGACCTTGCGCAGGCTGAAGCAGTGGCTGATTTAATTAGTTCAAAACACTCTTTGGGGCACAAGCTGGCATTAAAGCAAATGCGGGGAGGCTTTTCAAATAAAATAAATGAGCTAAAAAATAAGCTCATTGACTTTGCCTCACTCTTAGAACTTGAGCTTGATTTTTCTGAAGAAGATGTAGAATTTGCCAATAGAACTCAACTCAAAGAATCTTTAGTTCAAACCATTGATTACACAGCAAAACTCAAAGAGAGTTTTCGGCTAGGAAATGTGCTTAAAAAAGGGATTCCTGTAGCTATTGTAGGGGCTCCGAATGTGGGCAAATCCACCCTTTTAAACACCTTACTGGGGCATGAAAAAGCCATTGTTACAAACATTGCAGGCACTACCAGAGACGCCATTGAAGATGAGTTTAACATCAATGG
>JAHDHZ010000061.1 GCA_020631045.1 Flavobacteriales bacterium
CCTATAGAAGATCCCTTTACAAATACATTGGCAAATTCAATCGGCTTTTCAAGTTCGTCACAAGTGATTCCTTGAATGCTGTATTGAGCATTGAGAGTTGTGTCGAGTAAGAGAAATAAGAGCAGTATGGAAGATATTGCTTTTATTTCTTGGTGATTTTAAATTCGGTTCTTCTGTTTTGAGCGCGACCTTCTTTGGTAGTATTTTCAGCTATCGGAGCGTTGTCTGCATAGCCTTTGCTTGTGATTCTATCAGGGCTGATGCCTTTGCTGGTAAGGTAGTCTTTTACAGATTTGGCTCTATGCTCTGATAGCTTTTGGTTGGATGTTTTGGCCCCTTGATTGTCAGTGTGCCCTCCAATTTCAATAGAGATGCTAGCATTGTTGGTTAAAAACTCAAACAGTTTTTCTAACTCCACAATAGATTGATCGAGTAAATCAAATTTATTTGTTTCAAAAAAGATGTTTTTCAGCACAATAGAGTTGTTGATTGCAATGGGCTGGAGGGGTACTTTTAGTTTTTGAGGCTCTAAACTGTTGGTTTTTTCAAAGGTGAAATTCTCAGAATAAAATAGGTATCCTTTCTTAGAAACGTTTAAGGCATAGGATTTACCCGAAGGGAGGCTCACTAAAAAATCTCCATTTTTACGATCTGAAAAAGAGCTTACTACTACTTTTTTAGTTTCTAAGTCGATCAATTCAAATTTGGCGCCCAACCGTATTTTTGATGAGGCATCAAAGACGATTCCTTTAGCAAAAGAAACAGGATTTGCTCTTAAGTCTGTGGGCAATTCAAATTGGTAGAGGTCCATATTGCCAAATCCACCCTCGCGTTCTGAGGCAAAATAAGCCAAATCACCTTTAGGATTGACCAACAAACTATTTTCATCACTAGCAGTATTGATAGGATAGCCCAAGTTGATAGGAGTTTGCCACTGACCACTACTATCTTTCTTTGATACGAAAATGTCTAATCCTCCAAAACCAGGATGTCCGTCAGAAGAAAAATAAAGGGTTTGATCATCAGGGTGAATAAATACAGATTCTTCTCTACCATCAGTGTTGATTACCTCTGGCAGAGGCTGGGGAGTACTCCAAGAACCATCATCTTGCAGTGTGGTGGTGAAAATATCTTGCTCAAGGGTTCTTTTGTTGCGTACTCTTCTAACAAAATAAAGGGTTTTACCATCAGAAGAAAAGCTGGGCTGACTTTCCCAGTTTCTTGAATTGACAGTTTGGCCTAGGTTCTCAGCTGGTGACCATTTTCCGCCGCTGAGTTGACTTTTAAAAATATCACATGACCCAAATCCATTTCTATGCGCTCCGTATTTTCCGTACGACTCACAAACTGTGAAAAAAATGGTTTTGCCATCTGGTGCAATTGCAGGAGCTCCTTCATTTTCAGCTGTATTGACAGGCGGGCCAAAATTGCGAGCTTCACTCCAAGAATCTTCTTGAAATTTTGCAAAATAAAAATCTTCTTGATACCCAGACATAGATTCATTTGACGGAAGCATTCTGGTATACAACAACCTTGAATGGTCGGTAGTAATGGTCGGAAAATATTCATTGTAATTGCTGTTGATGTTTTTGCCCATATTTACAGGTTCAAATTCTACAGGAGAAAGGATGGCTTTTTTTGCAAATTCAGCATTTTTAATCATTCTCTGAGCAGATATTTTTGCTTTTGGGTGGATGTTTTCAATGCTGAGAAAAGTAGTTAGGTTTTTGTGAGCTTGCTCATATTTGGCCAGCTTCATTTCAATGATGGCAATTTGATAATAGTTGGTAGATTCAAAATTAGGGTTAATTTCAACCGCTTTGTAAAGATGGTTTAAGGCTAAATCAAAGTTTTTTTGATCACTATAAATCAATCCAAGTAAAGTATGAGCATCTGTAAACACTTGATCTTGAGCGATGGCTTTTTCTAAATTAATGACAGCTCCACTCAGGTTGTTTGACCTGTAGTCATTAAGTCCCAATTCAAAAAGTTTGATGGCTTTTTTATTCTGAGATTCATATTGTTGAGCATTAAAATAAAAGCTACTCAAGATGAACGAGAAGAGAAGAGTCAAATTTTTCATAGCTCAAACATACTAGAATTCGTGCAAATATGATTCCAAATTAGCTTAGAAACTATTTTAGTATCTGATCATACAGATTGACAAGTTGCCCAGCTAGCTTTTCAGGATTGTATTTTTGATGCGCCAGTTCATATGCTTTTAAGACCTTTTCTTTGACCATATCAGGGTTGTTTTCTATGTACTGAATTTGAGTTTTTAGACTCTGAGCATCTAAGGGGTCTATGTAAAAGGCGTGATCTTCAGCGACCTCAGGCATTGAAGAGCAATTTGAGGTAATCACTGGAGTTTTACACAGCATAGCTTCTAAAATAGGAATACCAAATCCTTCATAAATTGAAGGATATATAAAAATTTCAGCCCCTAAATAAAATGCTTTTAAATCTTTAATGGCATGCACTTCTTTGAACTCAAAATAAGCGTTTAAACCATAGTCTTTGATTTGTTTTTGACAGGCCCTGAGATGTGCTTTGCCAGAGCCTACAACAATTACTTTTTTTCTTTGCTTTTCGTCTAAAAGGTTGTAAGCCTCAATCAACAACATGAGGTTTTTTCTGGGGCTTATACTCGATACAAATAAGTAGTATGGATTTTTTTGAGTCTTTTTTTTGGGCGTGTTCTCGTAAAAGATACTTTGTGCTGCTTGATAGAGTACAGAAATTTTTCGAGCATCGATTTTATAGTATTTTTCAATGTCTTTTTGGGTGGATTGACTGATGGCTATGATATGCTCAGAAAAGTGAATGGCATACCATGTTTTAAACCTGTAAATCAGCCGATCAATAAAAGAATAATGTGAAGGGTAAAGTTTGAAGATAACATCATGAATGGTGACAATTGATTTGGTCTGTTTTAGCCAGTGAATGCCTAAAGGAAGCTCCCCGCTGAGTCCATGATAAAGATTAAGTCCATCTTGTTTAAACCTGAATATTACGCGCCAAAAACGCCAAAGAATAGGTGTGATGCTAGGTGTGATCAGTTGATGGTCGATTGTTTTTTTAGATTTTTCAGGACTGTAAAGGATAACAGTAATGAGCTTGCTGACATGCTCAATAAGCGTTCTGGAGTAATTGCCAAGACCTGTCTTGTTGAACAAAAAACGTTTAGCATCATATCCAACCCTCATGATGCATTTATTTTAACACAAGTCTTGCAATTCTTAAGATTTTCAATGCCTTGTAAGATGATTTTCTCAAGCACATTAAAATCAATGTCTAAAAGCTCTTTTACATACAAACAACCCTTGCCTGTTTTATGTTTCCCTAGTTTAGATAAAAGCGTTTCGCAGTGGGCGAATCCACCCATAATATAAAACACATAAGTACTTTTTCTAGGAGCAAATCCGCTTAAAAACCATATGCTTGTTTTACCAGAAGCATATTGAAATTCATAAGATCCAAAACCTATGATAGAACTGCCCCAAATGGTTGGTTGAAACCCAGTGCTATTTTGAAAAAGCGTAATGATTTTTTGGCATTCATCTATAGCTCTGAAATTTTTTTCAGATTCAAGAAATCTATCAATTGTCACCTCTGTAGGCTGAGTCTTTAATTGCATCTACTCAATAAAGTTAGCAAACAAAGAAAAATAAAGCTAAAGTTTCTCAGAACAGTTTCTTAAATTTGTGAGCTAAATTCAAAAAAATCAGTGATGAGCATAGAAAATTTATTGGCAGACAAAGCATCGTATTTGTTAGATCACACGTGCAAGACCATTTCAAAAGACGATTTGCACTTACCTTCTGGTGACTTTGTTGACCGCATTTTTGCTCAAACCAATAGAAGCCCTCAGGTATTGAAATCAATTCAGCAGATCTACAATACGGGCCGTTTAGCTGGCACAGGTTACATGTCTATTTTGCCAGTAGATCAAGGCATTGAGCATTCAGCAGGCGCTTCTTTTGCACCAAATCCAAGATACTTTGATCCTCAAAACATTGTTGAGTTGGCTATTGAAGGTGGCTGTAATGCAGTGGCCTCTACGTTTGGAGTGTTGGCAAGCTGTTCAAGAAAGTATGCTCACAAAATTCCTTTTGTAGTGAAGTTGAATCACAATGAGTTGATGACCTATCCAGGTAAATTCAATCAGATCATGTTTGGTTCTGTTGAAGAGGCCTGGAATTTAGGAGCAACAGCTGTAGGGGCAACAATTTATTTCGGATCAGAGCATTCTTCTCGTCAGATTATTGAAGTTGCACAAGCTTTTGAAAGAGCACATGAATTAGGTATGGCAACTATTTTATGGTGCTATTTAAGAAATCCAGGCTTTAAGAAAGATGGTAAAGATTATCATACAGCCACTGATATCACCTCTCAAGCCAATCATTTAGGTGTGACTATCCAGGCTGATATCATCAAGCAAAAATTACCGACAACCAATCATGGATATACAGCAATTGATTTCGGAAAGACACACGATAAGGTATACAGCGAGTTGAGTTCTGAACATCCGATTGATTTGTGTAGATATCAAGTGGCCAATTGTTATATGGGTAGAGCAGGATTAATAAACTCAGGAGGTGCATCTTCTGGAGCTTCAGATTTGGCTGAAGCGGTTCAGACTGCTGTAATCAATAAGCGTGCTGGTGGAGCTGGATTAATTTCAGGAAGAAAAGCTTTTCAAAGACCAGTGAAAGAAGGCGTAGAGCTTTTAAACGCCATTCAAGATGTTTACCTCTCTGATAAAATTACAATCGCTTAATAACTAAAATATGTGTGCGGCTTGGTTTAAGCGTATTTCTCGAGGAATTCAAACTCCTACGGCGAAAAAGAAAGAAACTCCTGAAGGACTATGGTACAATTGCCCTTCATGTAAAGAGGTGATTACCGTTGAAGATCACATCACCAATTCTTGGGTGTGTACACATTGTGATTATCATCACAGAATAGGCTCTAAAGAGTATTTTCAATTGCTTTTTGATGAAGGTAAGTTCAAAGAGTTAAACGCTAAATTGGTATCTGCAGACCCTTTAAAATTTGTTGACAAAAAGAAGTATACTGATCGATTGACAGAAGCTTCTGAAAAGACAGGTTTGAAGGATGCTGTTAAAACGGCTCACGGATTGATCAATGGTCGTAGAATCGTGATTGCTTGTATGGAATTTGCTTTTGTTGGAGGTTCTATGGGCGCAGTGGTAGGCGAGAAAATTTCAAGAGCCATTGATTATGCCCTAAAAAATAAAATTCCCTTATTGATTATTTCAAAGTCAGGTGGAGCCCGTATGATGGAGGCAGCTTATTCATTGATGCAAATGGCAAAAACCTCTGCAAAGCTTGCCTTGTTAGACAAAGCAAAAATACCTTATATATCTCTGTTGACAGACCCTACAACTGGCGGAGTTTCAGCCTCTTTTGCGATGCTTGGTGATGTTAATATTGCAGAACCCAATGCTTTGATTGGTTTTGCAGGCCCTAGAATTATTAAAGAAACCATCGGGAAAGATTTACCTGAAGGCTTTCAACGATCTGAGTTTTTAAAAGAACATGGATTTATTGATTCTATTGTGCACAGAAATGCTTTGAAGTCAGAAATTTCTCAATTGCTCAAGTTTTTTAGTGAATAAACTAAAATATTTCATAAATTTGCCCACTAAATAAGAAGTTAACATGTATTTAAACGCAGAAACAAAAGAAACAATCTTTAAAAAACACGGAAAATCAGCAAAAGACACTGGTTCTTCAGAAGGGCAAATTGCGTTATTTACCCACAGAATCGCTCACTTAACAGAGCACTTAAAGAAGAATAAAAAAGATTTCGGTACGCAACGTTCACTTATTAAATTAGTTGGTAAGCGCAGAAGCCTTTTGAACTATTTAATGAACAAAGATATTGAGCGATATAGAGCTATCGTCAAAGATCTAGGGTTGAGAAGATAATCAAATTCTCTCACCACTACATTTCATTTTTTTTATTTTAAACAGCTTTGATCTCTTTCACAGATCTTAAGCACATTGCACATATATTATGGCACAACAAGCAATTACACATTCAATCAACATTGAAGGCAAAGAAATTATTTTAGAAACAGGAAAATTAGCAACTCAAGCTGATGGTTCAATTGTTTTAAAGTGTGGTAAAACCATGCTGTTAGCAACTGTAGTAAGTTCACCAGAAGCGAAAGATGGTGTTGACTTTCTGCCACTTACAGTTGATTATAGAGAGAAATTTTCGGCAGCAGGAAGATATCCTGGTGGATTTTTAAAGAGAGAAGCGCGTCCGAGTGATGATGAGATTTTAGTATCTCGTTTGATTGATAGAGCAGTGCGTCCATTGTTTCCTAAAGATTATCATGCTGAAATTCAATTATTAATATCTCTAATTTCAGTAGATCCGGAAATTGCACCAGATGCTTTAGCATGCTTTGCAGCCTCTGCTGCAATAGCTGTTTCTGATTTGCCTATGATCGAGCCTGTTTCTGAGGTAAGAGTAGCTAAGATAGATGGCAAGTTTGAAATCAACCCTAATTGGTCTGATCTTGAAGGTGCTGACATTGACATGATTATTGCTGGAACTAAAGAAAACATTATGATGGTTGAAGGCGAGCTTTCAGAACAAAGTGAGCAAGATATGATTGAGGCCATCAAAGTTGCGCACAAAGCCATTCAGACTCAGTGTGATGCTCAGGTTGAATTGGCTAAGAAAGTATCTATGTGGGGTGTGAAGCGTGATTACAGTCATGAACGTGATGATGAGAGCTTTTTAGCAAAAATCAAAGACTTTGCCTACGAGAAGTGTTATGCTGTAGCTGAATCTGGAAATCCTAGTAAAGATGCACGAAAAGAAGCTTTTGGTGCCATCAAAGAAGAACTAAAAGCATCTTTGTCTGAAGAAGAGTTAGAAGAAAATGGAGATTTACTTTCAAAGTATTTTCACAAGGTAGAGAAAGAAGCAGTTAGAAATGCACTTTTAGATAAAGGATCTAGATTAGATGGTAGAAAGACTACTGAGATTAGACCTATTTGGTCTGAGGTAAATTATTTGCCAGTGCCACACGGATCTGCAATTTTCACAAGAGGAGAGACACAATCTCTTTCAACAGTTACTTTAGGCTCTAAGCTCGATGAAAAATATATTGATGGGGCATTTTTACAAGGTAAATCAAGATTCTTATTACATTATAATTTTCCTCCATTCTCTACTGGTGAGGCGCGTCCTATGAGAGGTACTTCAAGAAGAGAAATTGGTCACGGAAATCTAGCATTAAGAGCTTTGAAAAGAGTATTGCCTGAAGATTATCCTTACACGATTAGAATCATGTCAGATATTTTAGAATCTAATGGTTCTTCTTCAATGGCAACAGTTTGTGCAGGTACACTTGCAATGATGGATGCGGGTATTCCAATTTCAAAACCAGTTTCTGGTATTGCTATGGGGTTGATTACAGATGGAGATCGTTTTGAAGTACTTTCAGATATTTTAGGTGATGAAGATCACTTAGGAGATATGGATTTTAAAGTAACTGGCACGAAAGATGGCATTACCGCATGTCAGATGGATATTAAAATCGGTGGGCTTTCTTATGAAATCTTAGAAAAAGCATTGATGCAAGCCAAAGAAGGTAGAATGCATATTTTGGGTGAAATGCTCAAGACGATTGATACTCCAAGGGCTGAATTGAAACCTCATGTACCTCAAATCAAGCAGATTAAGATTCCAAAAGACTTTATTGGAACAGTGATTGGCCCAGGAGGTAAAATGATTCAAGAAATTCAAAAAGTTACTGAAACAGTTGTGGTACTTGAAGAAGAAGGTGATTTTGGAGTTATTGATATTTCAGGAACAGGTTCAGAATCAATTGAGAAAGCGATTAAATGGATCAAAGATTTAACAACAGTTCCTGAAGTAGGAGATGAGTACGATGCTGTTGTGAAATCAGTAGTAGCATTCGGAGCTTTTGTTGAGTTTTTACCAGGAAAGCAAGGATTGGTTCATATTTCTGAAATTGAGCACAGAAGACTTGAAAAAGTTGAAGAAGTACTTAAAGAAGGAGATGCGCTTAAAGTTAAGATTATTGGAAAAGATGCAAAGTCAGGAAAGTTTAAACTTTCTAGAAAGGCATTGATTCCTAAGCCTGAGGCACAAACTTCAGAGTCTTAATTAGAGTAAAAATTTAGTTTATAAAGCTTTTACAATCCCCTTGCTTATACTGATTTAAGTAAGGGGATTATTTATTTAGAACTTTCTTCTTGACTATTTGGCTCAGTAGCTGTTAGCCAAGTATCAACAGTAATGGGTTCGCCATCTTTAAAGTAATAGATAGCTCCCCAGCTATGTATTACTTTCTTATATACATGTATATGCTCTTCGCTGATGACTGTTCTTTGAATGATCTTCTTATTGCCCTTTTCAAAAAGCTCTTCAGTAATTCCTTCTTTATATTCACTTGCTAATTGATCATTGTTTTGAGTTGTAGCTGTGTTAAGCAGATTGTCTATTTCTTTTATTTTTCTTCTAGGGTAGGGGTTTTGAGCGCTAAATTTAATGGCTGCCTTGTAGGCTGTTTTTGCTTCTGAGTAATTTTTTTCAATAAAAGCATTGTCTGCTTTAGCAATGTAGAATTTGTACTTTGCTAAATTTTTTTCTCTTGCTTCAGCTCTTTGTGCTGCAATTTTTTCTTCTTCGGCTTTCTTTTGTGCTCTTTTCTCTTTTTCAATTTTTGCCTGCTCTTGTTCAGCTTGTTTTTTAGCTTGTTCTTCTTTTAACTTGGTTTCTTTTTCTTGAGTTAAATTTGCCCTTACTTCTTGAGCCATTTTTTCTGCCAGTTCATTGTTGATTTTTTTTCTAGCCTCCGCAGCTTTTTGCTCAGCTTCAAGTCTTAGCTGTTCTTCAAGTTGTCTTTTCTTTCTTTTAGATAAGTCGTCTGCTTCTTGTAATTTTCTGGCAGCTTCTTCTTTCGCTTGACGTTCTGCCTGTTCACGGGCTTCTCTTGCTAATTGCTCTTTTGTTTTAGCATCTTTTAGCTCTTTAGCTAATCTATCGGCTTCTTCTTT
>JAHDHZ010000062.1 GCA_020631045.1 Flavobacteriales bacterium
AGCATCCATACAAATGGCCAACAATTGGTAAAGAGATAGCTCATATTGAGCAAGCCACAATGCAAGATGTAAAAGAGTTTTTCTATAGATTCTACAGACCCAATAACGCCATTTTGTGCATTGCAGGAGACATTGATTTTGACCAAACCATTGAATGGGTTGAGAAATGGTATGGATCAATTGCTGGGTCAACCAATGAGCCAGAAAACATTGAAAAAGAACCATCTCAACAAGCTGTCAGAACAATGCATTGCCAAGCAGATGTGCCTAATAGTGTATTGTATAAGGTGTTTCACATGTGTGGTAGAAAAGATGGTGCATATCATACAACAGATTTACTTTCAGACGTGCTTTCTGCTGGCAATTCTTCAAGATTTTCAAAACATTTGAGAACTCAGCAAGATCTTTTAGGCCTTGAGGCTTATGTTATGGGTAGTCTAGATCCTGGGTTGTTTGTGTTTAGTGCTAAGCTGAATGAAAACACGAGTTTTGAATTGGCTGAAAAAGTAATTGATGAGCATATAGAGCAGATAGTAAAAGAGCAAATATCAGATCAAGAACATCAAAAAATCATCAATAGATGCATTTCAGCTCAGTCTTTCTCTCAAGTAGAATTGCTCAATAAAGCCATGAATTTGTGTTACTATGAATTTTTGTCAGATGCCTCTTTAATCAATACTGAGCTTGATCGGTACAAGGCAGTTTCAAAACAAGATATACAAGAGGTTGCACAATCAATATTTAGGGCTTCTAACGCATCAGTAATGTACTACAAAGCACAGTAAAAATATGAATAGAACAATTGCGCCATCTAAATCACCTTCGGTATTTCATTTGCCGAGCTTTGAGTATACAAAACTCAAAAACAATGTAGATTTTTACAGTATTCGTTCTGGTGCTGAACCAATTTTTAAGTTAGAGTTGGTATTAGATGCTGGTTCAAAATATCAAGACAAGCTCTTTCAATCTAATCTGACCAGTAAAATCATTAAAGAATCCACCCAAAAATACAAAGGAGATAAGCTTGCTGAGGCCATAGATTTTTTTGGAGCGCATTTGATTACCCAAACTGATAAAGATTATACCTCCATAACGCTTTATGGATTAACAGAGCACTTAGAAGACTTGTTAAATGTGTTAGAGCAAGTATATTTTTATCCTGAATTTGATGCAAAGAGGTTTGAATATTTATTACAAACCGAAAGAGCTTCTTATTTAATGAACAGTCAAAAAAATAGTTATCGTGCTGCACAATTGACCTATGAATGTTTTTTTGATTCAAAAAGCTTGTATCATAGCAAGTTTGATGAACATGACTT
This sequence comes from Flavobacteriales bacterium, assembly GCA_020631045.1. Lineage (GTDB taxonomy): Bacteria > Bacteroidota > Bacteroidia > Flavobacteriales_G > JALEGO01 > JAHDHZ01. Next base: position 1,320 of record JAHDHZ010000062.1, read on the forward strand.
CTCAAAATTACATTTAGATGATCTGCTTGAATTTCATAAAAAACAGTATAACTATGCCCCCAAAGCTGTTTTTGTGTCAGGTAATTTGTCAGATAAAGCGTTGAATAGAATACAAGAATTTTGTTTGTCTTTCAATCAAAAGAGTGTTTCGCCTCTAAAGAAAAATGTATTGCTTTCAAAGCAACAAGAAATTTTTGAGTTCAAAGAAAATGCTATGCAATCTGCTGTGCGTATGGTGCTGCCGAGCCTTTCAAAGTCAGATAAAGATTATGCGGTATTTCGATTGGCTATTATGATTTTGGGTGGATATTTTGGGTCAAGATTGATGCAGAACATTAGAGAAGATAAAGGATATACATACGGAATATCAGCCTACATTCAGAGTCTTCAAAAACAAAGTATGGTAACTATATCTACTGAGGTTGGAGTTGAGTATACCCAAGATACGATCGTTGAAATTCACAAAGAAATTCAAGAATTAAAAGATAAGCTGGTTTCAACAAAAGAGCTTGATCGGGTAAAAAGTTACTTTTCTGGGGTGTTTTTAAGGTGGTTTGATGGAGCATTCCAAAGCATTGACATGTTGAAGGCTACTGTGCTTTCTGATTTAAAATTTGATTTTTATGAGCATTATATAGAGCAAATTAAACAAGTTGACCCCAAGAAGCTGCAGGATGTTTTCAATCAAAAATTCAAGGATGATTTGGCACTTGAAATTGTAGTTGGAAAAAAATAATATATTTGTTTTAGGTGGTAGGCAACCCTCTTAAAATAGTGGCGTTTAACAAAAAAACAACAATGAAAAAAGCATTCAAAATCAGTGTTTTAATGCTGTTTATGGTTTTTAGCCTGCCCCTACTAAACGCACAAAACTTCAATCTTGTATGCCTTGAGGTTCAACCAGACGGATCTGTAAAGGCCACTTGGACAAATCCAACTGGATTGCCTCCAGGTACTGTTATTAATTATTTTCGATTGTTTAGAGTTGATCCTTTGACGGGTGCTCAGAGTAGCATTGGTGGGCCTTTAGTGGGAATGAATATGCAAACAGATGCTTCTGTTAACGCGAATAATCAATCGTATACCTACCAAGTTTTAGTTGAGTATTTAGAGCCAGGTGCAACCACACCTACCTTGAGTGTCTCAAACGAACTATCAACCATTCACCTTACTGCCACTGCACAAACTGATTTGTCAGGCAATCAAAATGGTTATGCCTCTTTAAATTGGAATGAACCTACTCAAAACTATGATCCGTTCATTATCAAAGCGCCTTACAACATTGCAAGAGATTTGTATTCAAACACCGGGTTTATGCCTGTTGCATATTCTTATCAATCGACTTTGTTAGGAGTTACTTCATTTGATGATCCAGATTTATTGACAGCAAATGCATGCTCAGACTCCGCAATTTACCAGATTGTTGTGGGTTCAGATGCCGCGGCAACACTTGGGTGTGCAATCTCATCAAATGTTGCAGGGGTTACAGTTTCTGATTATTCTCCGCCTCAGCCTCCAGACCCTCAGTATGTTAGCATTGACCCTGTTACTAACGAGATTTATTTTGAGTGGCAAAACAGCAATCCTATTCCTGAGATTGATGGATTTGGTTTTTTTGTCAACAACAGTGGCTGTACAGGAGTAATTGCTGATGAAACGCTCACCACCTTTGGTCCGTTTTCAAACCCTTCATTTGACCCACAATTAGGCCCTATCTCTTTAGCGATGATGTCTTATGATTATTGTACGCCCCAGCCAGATCCAGTAACAGGTGTTCCGCCAAGTGGAGTGTGTGTGAATCCAGCTAGAAACGAAAGTAATGGTAGTTATATCGTTAAATCATCACACCTACAAGCTACAAATTTAGATTGTGAGAAATCCATCAGACTTGATTGGACTTTACTAGATGGAGCTCCTCTTACAGTTTCAGAATACAGAGTTTATCTTGATATAGACAACTCAGGAGCATATACTCAAATTGCGACTGTAGATGCTGATTCATTGCCCCAATTCACTTATGAAAATGTAGATTACAATACAATTTATTGTTTTTATGTAAGTCATGTTCGGGCTTCTGATGGATTAGAAATCACTTCAAATAGTTCGTGCATTCAAACACCTATTATTACCCCACCTTCTCATCTTTATTTGAATTGTGTATCTGTGATTGATGCCGGAAGGGTACAGGTTTCTTTCAATGTTCCGCCTTATCCAAGCTTAAATAACGGAATCAATTATGGTTTTTCCATCAAGCGTTCTACTTTGCCAGATACAAACTTCACAGAAATTGGTCGTATAGGAACAATTGACTTTCAAGAAGACTATCAATTTGTAGATCCAAATGTAAAAACAGGTGAGTTGATACACTATTATACCGTTGAGGCACTAGATGCTTGTTTAGATCCGGTAGCATTTTCTGATACAGTAAGTACAATTTTATTGAAGGGACAAAACAATGCAGATGTCTTCACAAACACTTTAATTTGGAATCGATATCAAGGATATAATTATGCGGGTAGTGGGGTGGATTTTTATGATTTGTATCGCACCATTCAATCTGAAAGAGATTATGAATTGCACAAAACATTTTTTAGCAATGAGTTTACTTTTATCGATGATTATTACGATTTATTAGACATCGATGGTAAAATCTGTTATTATATCGGAGCAGTTGAAACATCAGGTACCAATACAATTCTAGATCCAACTAAACCAGATACATGCTATTCGAATGAATTGTGTATCCCGCTTAAAGAAATTGTTTGGATTCCTACGGCATTTTCGCCAGACAACGATAATTTAAATGATGCTTTTGCTCCGGTCGTTTCATTTATTAAGAAAGATTCGTATTTGTTAGAAATTTTTGATCGATGGGGCAATAAGGTATATCGTTCAGTCGATGTTGATGAAAAGTTTGAGGGTAAATACACGAGAAACGATATCAACAACAATGGTGATGATTGCCCAGCAGGCATATACATTTACCAATTCAGTTTCAAAAACGGAAAAGGTCAATTGATTACCACAAACGGACATGTTGCCTTGGTTAGATAAGCATACTTATATTCTTAGAATAGTACTATTTTTATTTCTCTGTAATAGTTCGATATCTTTGAGTGCTCAGAAAAAGTTAAAGATTGTTGGCGAGGTTGAACTCTTAGAGCAACAGTTGACCCTTCAGGCTTTAGACATTACTTTTGTGAATAGGGCAACACAAGAAAAAGTAGATTGTAAACTGAAATCTGCAGGTACTTTTGAAGCCCGTTTAGATCTTCAAGAGCAATACGATTTATTTATCAAGCACCCTGGCTTTTATGATCAGGCCATTCAAATTGATGCATCAATTTCAGATACCAGCCAAAAAATATGGCCTGTTTATATTAAGAGTAAGTTGAGGCCTGATAGCTTGCCAAAGCTTGTTTTGAAAACACTTATTTCTTATGATTCTAGCTTAAAAAGGTTTGATCAAAAAACCATTGAAGGACCTTACTTTGAAAGTGAAGTACAAGCAAGTCAAGAAGAGCCTGTAGATTCAAATTCATCACAAATAGATACCCTTTCTGAGTTAATTGATGATTATGAAGCATTGAAAAAATTAAAGGCTATACAAGACCAAAAGATCAAAAGCTTAAAAGATAAGTCGCTTTCAACTGAATTTGTAAAATACAGACTTAAAAACCAAGAGCATGAGCAAAAATTAGAAATGCTTGCCAAGCAAATTGAACAAAGAATTAGTCAAAAACGAACAGCTTCAAATTTAATGTACAGAACAATGTTGATTGAAAGAGCAAAAGATGCCCAATCAGCTATCTTAAGTGCTCAAAAAAAGAGAAAATTGATTGAAGAGATCGCAGAAACTAAAAAAATAACCAAGATTCAAAAAAGAAATTATATTTTAGATTAACGAATACTTTAGAAAGATGAAAAAAATTGTTGTAAAAAGCCTTTTGCTTGTATGTGTGTACGTGCTCTTGTGGAGTAATGTACTTCAGGCACAAATGGGTAATTTTGTCACCTATGGCATTGAAGATGGTTTGGCAATGAGCCAAATTGAAACCATCATTCAAGATGATCAAGGTTTTTTATGGGTCGGAACCATTGCTGGATTATCTAAGTATGATGGGTATTCATTTGAAAATTATACTCAAAAAGACGGCCTAGCAGAAGATTGGATTACCTGTGCCTTTAAAGATGATCAGGGAAATCTTTGGTTTGGCCACTGGGGTGGAGGTGTCACAAAATACGATATTGCCTCAAAACAGTTTACAGATCTCAAGATAGAGAAGTATAGCAATTTTAAATACATCACTGACATTGCACAAGACCAACAAGGTAAGATCTGGTTTTCTACTGATGGTGCTGGTATTTTTTATGTCAATCAAAAAGAAATGAGTCCCAGTTATTTTAAGGCAAATCTATCAAGCAAACAGGTTACGGCAATGTGCTTTGAGTCTTCTGGCAAATTACTCTTAGGTTCAAAGAATGGCATTGAGGTTATTGATGTAGCACAAAATCAAAAAGAGGCAAAAAAGCTAAATGGACTTTCTGTGGGTAGAGTAACAGACATTATTGAAGCATTTAACAATGAATTATGGGTGGCGACAAATCAGTCAGGAATCACCAAATTAAAATATTCAAGTGATTTCTCTAAAATTGATCAAAATGCTCTAAATATGGCAAGCGGATTGCCTTCAAACAATATTAAATGCTTGCTAAAAGACAAAGACAAAAACATTTGGATTGGTTCAAAAGATCAAGGAGTTGTGCAGTTTGTGAGCTCTAATTTTAATCAAGGAGAGTTTTCAAAAGGCTCATTAAATGTCTTTAGTAACAAATTTGAAATGAAATATTACCACGCAAATTGCTTTGCTCAAGATTATGAGGGAAACATTTGGATTGGTACTGAAATTGGGTTAAATAAATACATGGGTGAGTTGTTTAGAGTTTACAATCACAATGAAAAACTCGTCAACAACCTTGTATGGAGCATTGTGCAAGATGATCGAAAACGTATGTGGTTTGGTACAACAGGTGGAATTTCTGTTTTCTCTTTTCCAACGATTGCAGGTACAAAGCAGTACAATAATCCACAAGTGAAGAACATCACGACTGCCAATGGATTGTCAGAAAATATCATTATTTCTCTATTGCAATCAAAAAATAGAAACATATGGGCCGGCACAGAAAATAGTGGGTTAAATATTTTAAATCCTGAAGGCATGGTTGTTAAAAAGATTAGTACAGCCAATGGTTTGAGTGGAAACAAAATTTTTAGTCTTGCTCAAGACAAAGATGGATTTGTCTGGGTCGGAACAAGAAACGGCGTTTCAAAGATTGACCCGAATACTTATGCGATAAAGAATTACAACAAAGAAAACGATGGTATTGGTGCTGATAAGATTTACAAAATCTTTAAAGATTCTAAAGATAATTTGTGGTTTGCAGCCTTAGGCGGAGCGTTGACTAAGTTTGATGGTAAAAGCTTTAGAACTTATGATGCTGCCGACGGACTTGAACAAGAATTTATTTTAAGTATCACAGAAGATGCTCAATCAAATTTATGGTTTGGCACCTATGGTGACGGAATCATCAAATACGATAGAAATACATTTACTACTTATAATATGCAAGATGGTATGAGTTCAAACTCTACGCATTTTATTACTGTAGATAAAGACAACAAGCTGTGGATTGGTCAGTCTTTAGGTATTGAGCAATTTGATGCAGAGCAGAAAGCCTTTTCTTTATTTGGTAAAAAGCAAGGTTTTAATGGACTTGAGACCAATGAAAACGCTGTTTATGTTGATGACCAAGGCAATATTTGGTTTGGTACATTAAAGGGAGTTGTGAAATTTGCTCCTAGAAAGAATAAGAAGAATGAAATTGAGCCACAGACTTATGTCGAGAATGTAAAAATCTTTTTCAATGACACCATTTTGACTGATGGCCAAAAACTGAGTTACGATCAAAATTACCTTACTTTCGATGTGTTAGGCATTAGTTTGACCAATTCAAGTGAAGTAAAATATGCTTACAAATTAGATGGATTTGATCAAGATTGGTCTCCACCTACAAAAGACAGAAGTATTACGTATTCAAATTTAGCACCAGGAAGCTACACCTTTATGGTGAAGGCTTCAAACAATAGCGGTATTGAAAACCAACAAGCATCTTCATTAAGTTTTACCATAAGCCCTCCTTGGTGGAAGACTTGGTGGTTTTATCTAATTTGTGCTGTGTTGGCAGTTCTGGCCTTGATTTCGTTTATTAAGTTACGCGAAAAGCAGCTGAAACAAAGACAGGCTGAATTAGAGTCAGAGGTAAAAAGACAGACTGAAGAGATAAGAAAAGAAAAAGAAATTGTTGAGCGACAAAATAAAAATATTGTTGAAAGTATTTCGTATGCCAAGAAAATTCAGCAGGCGATTCTTCCGCCCATTGAAGAGGTTAAAAAAGCATTGCCTGAGTCGTTTATTATGTACAAGCCTAAAGACATTGTAAGTGGTGATTTTTATTGGGTTCACAAGCTAAAAGATAAAACCTTGTTTGCTGCAGTTGATTGTACAGGGCACGGTGTTCCGGGAGCTTTCATGTCTATTATTGGACACAATTTACTTGATAAGGTTGTAAAAGAGCATAAACAGTATGAACCTGCTAAAATTCTAGATTTATTGTCTAAAGAATTAGCAACTACCTTAAGGCAAGATGCAGATAAGTCAAGCATCAAAGATGGGATGGATTTGTCTATTTGCGCGATCGATCATAAGAGTAAAAAATTAGAATATGCAGGTGCTTATAATCCACTTTATATTGCTAGAGATAAAAAGATTCAAGAAGTAAAGAGTGATAAAATTTCGATTGGAAAAGGTGGTAGTCCTAAAAAAGGGAGCTTCAACAATCAGCTGATTGAGCTTGAAAAAGGAGATATGATTTACTTGTTTTCTGACGGATATGCTGATCAGAAGGGAGGGCCTAAAAATAAGAAATTCTATTATCCACCCTTTAGAGATTTACTGTCTGAAATCAGTGACTTGCCAGTTGATAAGCAGCAAAAAAACCTAGAAGATACTATAGAGCAATGGAAAAAAGGAAACGAGCAATATGATGACATGCTTGTTTTTGGAGTAAAAGTTTAACTGTTTTTTAGTCAAAAGTTTTGTTGGATCAAGTATATCATATTTACCAAGAAATGGACAGGGATGGCATCATCTCAGTGTATCATGGTGGATTCTCACAACGTGTAGTAGATATGCTTTTAAAACAAGCAAAACATGACATGGTTAAGCGTGAAGTTGATCGTAAAATTTTGAAAAAGACTTACAGTATATTGGTAGAATGCCTTGAAAATATATTGAAGCACACCTACATTGAAGGCAAAGAAAATAGTGAGGCAGAAGGCATTGTTATATTGAGTGCAAATAAAAAAGAAGGTCTTGATATTACGGTAGGCAACATGGTTGAACGTACAGATCAAGAATACTTGAGAAAAAAAATAGACCAAGTAAACGGTTTAGATAAAGACGGGTTAAAAGACCTTCATGTAAATCGGTTAATAAATGGAGAGATTTCAAGCAAAGGAGGTGCTGGTTTAGGCATTATTGAGATTGCGATGAAATCAAATAATAATATTGAATATTTTTTTAGTGAATCAAAAAATAATTTAGTATTTTTTGC
>JAHDHZ010000018.1:0-4109 GCA_020631045.1 Flavobacteriales bacterium
CAGTTGTTCTGCAAGGTAAATTGTCTTTGAAATATTCAGCGTAGATCTTGTTGTATGTTTTAAAGTCAGCTTTCATATTGGTCAAAAAAACGGTAACATCAACCAAATTTTGCCAAGAACTACCACTTTCTTCTAAGATGGTTTTTACGTTTTGAAACACGCTGTGACATTGTTTTTCAATATCATATGAAATAATATTTTTATCATCATCTAATTCAACGCCCGGAATTATTTTAGTGCCCTTTTCTCTAGGGCCTACGCCTGATAAAAAAAGCAAGTTGCCTACTTTTCTGGCGTGTGGATAAAGCCCTACTGGTTCAGGGGCTTTAGAAGAATTTATAATTGAACTCATTGGGGGTATACTTTGTATTGTAAAATTACTACATTTGATTCACATTTGGGGCATTAGCTCAGCTGGCTAGAGCGCTACACTGGCAGTGTAGAGGTCATCGGTTCGACTCCGATATGCTCCACTTTTTTCATCTATGTATCGCCCATTTTTATTTCTTCTGCTTTTTTGTCTTTCTCATTTGTTAATGGGGCAAGACACTGTAAAGGCTTTCGTTTATTCAAATGGTCTTCAGACCAAAGGCAATGATCTTGTGGCAAGTCAAGATGGTGGGTATTTGGTTGTAGGCTCTTCATTAAATGCTCAAAATAATTCTTCTGACGCTTATGTCTTAAAGCTAAACAGTAATTTTCAAAAACAATACTCTTATACTTACGGTTCACCACTTACTGATGTGCTTAAAGCAGTTGTAGAACAACCTTCAGGAGATTTTATAATGGCTGGCTACACTTCTGAGAATTTAAATAATGGATTTGATATTTATTTGTTGAGTCTTAATAGTCAAGGACAATTTCTATGGCAGAAAAACTATGGTGGATCAGGCTGGGACTTTGCTGAAGATTTAACGCTTTTGAATGATGGATCTATGATTGTTTCAGGTAGCAAAACAGATGTAGATGGATTCGAGAAGCCTTACTTGTTAAAGGTAAATGCTCTAGGTGATTCGCTTACAGATCGGCTTTTAGAAATCAATACTGCCAAGGTTTATAGTGGCGTTCAAACTCAAGACTCAAATCTGGTGTTTTGCATTTCATCAGATGTACAAACAGACAGCTCTTCAATTTATATACATAAATGTGATCAAAATTTCTCACCAATTTGGACCAAGCAACTCAGGGGGCCCAAAAAAGATGTGGCTTATGATATTATCGAGGCATCTTCGGGCAATCTTTTTTTGAGTGGATCATCAAATTCACACAGTACGCGCTCTGATTTAGACATCATTATATATAGTCTTTCAGCGCAAGGAGATTCTTTGTTTTCAAATGTATATGCCACCTCTTACGATACTACAGTTATTGATGATCTAGAAGATCAAGGCACTGCATTGATTGAACTGGACAATACAGATATTTTGAGCCTTGGTTACACCAATACTTACGGATTTGGTGATCAGTTGATTGCTTTTTCTAGGATGCAGCAAAACGGCAACTACAGTACACAAACTCCATCTCCTTTATTAAATTATCGTATTGATCGATTGATTCGTGACAATCAGAAAATAATTGGAGTAGGTAGTTCAGCCTTGCAGAGTAATGGTCCAAGCTCAGTGTTAATTATTGCTGCAGATACTATCTCAAATAACATGTTTTATGCTCAGCAAGAGTTCGCAGATACTGCAGTGGTTTCTGTCGGGAAAATTAAACAAGAAACGGTTGTAGTTTATCCGACTTTTTTTACAGACCGGTTAACTTTGAAGGGGTTGAATGCGCAAGACGAGGTGTTGGTTTGTGATCTTAACGCTAAACCAGTAAAGGTTGTCAGAAAAGCTGACTTATTGTGGTTTGATCAGCAAGTGGCGAAAGGAGCTTACATTGTTACGGTAAAACGAGGGCAATCTACTTGGTCTTATAGGGTGGTAAAATTATAATTTTACTTGTTGATCGCTCAATGCAATTTCTTCTTGCTCGTTTGACGCCAATATTACAAGTCGATGTTCACTGGTTTGTTTGAAGTGCATTTTAAACCATGCTTTGTTTTTTAAATCTAAATTCATGGTAGGCTCATCTAAAAACAAAAAATCACTTTTTGAATAAAGAGCAAGGGCTAGTTTTACTTTTTGCATCATTCCAGATGAGAAGTGTTGCAATCTTTTGTGGGTGTGAGCTTTCAGGTCAAGTATTTCAATGAGCTGATCTGAGTCTTGAATTTTAAAGTAAGACTTGTGTTTGAAATGAAAATTGACTGCCTCCTGTAAAGACAAATTGCTAAACAACTCAATGTATGGGGCAACATAATTTTGTGATAAAGCAACTTGTTGAGCAGTGAGAAGAGTATCGTTTTTATAATGATTTATAGAGCCTTTCTCTGCATTCAAATATCTGCTTATGAGTTGAAGTAGGGTGCTTTTGCCTGAGCCGTTTGCTCCTGTGATGGCGTAGATGTTTGATTGATTGAACTTGGTAGAAAAATCTTTGAAAATTAATTTTTCACCAAATCTCAGAGTGATGTTGTTCAGTTCAATGCGGTGCATTAGCGCAAGTCAATAACTTCAGATGCTTTTGACGTATCAAAGGTAAAGGCAGAGGGTTGCAGGCTGATGTTTTTAGTCACTTTATTTAATGTGTAGGTAAATTTATTACCATCTTTTGCTGCAATTTTAGCTTTGTAAAGCATGCTGTTTTGATCGATGAATACAGTGATCGTATGGTAGGGTTTTTCTCCTGGTTTTTCAGGGAATAATTTAACAACATCACAGAGCTTTCCGTTCACTTGTTTTTTGCCCAAATGCTTGTATTTGAATCCATACTTGTGAATAGAAAAGATTTTAGATGGATTCATCAATTCTTCGGCTTCTTCAGAAATAGCAGCATCTTCAACTTGTACTTCACCCACTTCTTTCATGAATAACCAGCGAGTTTGCCCGTCGCTCACAATTTCATAATCTTCAAGTAAAATGCTGTATTTGCTGCCCTTTAGTTTGAAACTCCCTTTTTGAACCTCGTCAATGCCTTGGTCTTTATTTTCTAGTCGAAAAGAAAAAGTGGCATATAAAGAGCTTGTTTGTTTAATGTTGCTGCTTAAGCGTTCGAGTACTGCATGTGCTTTGGGGTCTTTGACCTCAGTGCTTTGAGCAAAACTTGAGTGACTTGCCAGTAAAAATAGACTGAGAGAGAAAATAAATTGTTTCATGATGTTGTGAATTTACAAAACTTCTAAGAAAGGTTTTGCAAATACTGTTCCAAAGTGTATTCGTCAGGAAACAACACTTGTCTTGCTTTGCTGCCTTCTGAAGGCCCCACAATACCTGCAGCTTCTAATTGATCCATGATTCTTCCGGCCCGGTTATAGCCTAGCTTTAGCTTACGTTGAATCATAGAGGTTGACCCTTGCTGGTTTGCGACCACCAATCTGGCAGCCTCTTCGAACATTTGATCGCGGTCTTCTAACTCGACACTGCCATTTGACCCAGTGCCCTCATCTGCAAATTCTGGCAATTCAAAAGCCGATGGATACCCTCTTTGAGCGCCTATGAAATTACAGATTTCTTCAACCTCTGGAGTATCTACAAAAGCACACTGAATACGAATTAAATCGTTGCCTAAAGAGAGTAGCATGTCTCCTTTTCCGATCAGCTGATCAGCACCAGAGGCATCTAAAATAGTTCTTGAATCAATTTTTGAGGTGACTCTAAAGGCAATACGTGATGGAAAATTAGCCTTAATAATACCCGTGATGATGTTTACAGAAGGCCTTTGCGTTGCGATGATTAAGTGGATGCCAATTGCCCTTGCCAATTGAGCCAGTCTGGCAATAGGAGTTTCTACTTCTTTGCCTGCTGTCATAATTAAATCAGCAAATTCATCAACCACCAAAACAATGTAGGGTAAGAATTTATGCCCGTTTTCAGGATTTAGTTTTCTGGCAATAAATTTTGCATTGTACTCTTTAAGGTTTCTCACCATGGCTTTTTTAAGCAGTTCGTAGCGCTCATCCATCTCAATGCAAAGTGCATTTAAGGTGGTAACTACCTTTTTGGTGTCTGTAATAATTGCCTCACTTTCGCCGGGAAGTTTGGCTAAATAATGTTTCTCAATTT
>JAHDHZ010000018.1:4209-45511 GCA_020631045.1 Flavobacteriales bacterium
GTAATAATTGCCTCACTTTCGCCGGGAAGTTTGGCTAAATAATGTTTCTCAATTTGATTGAACAGTGTGAGCTCTACTTTTTTAGGGTCAACCAAAACAAATTTGATTTGAGAAGGGTGCTTTTTATACAATAAAGAAACTAAGATGGCATTCAATCCAACCGACTTACCCTGGCCAGTTGCTCCGGCCATTAACAAGTGTGGCATTTTGGCTAAATCTGCCACATAAGTCTCATTTGAGATGGTTTTTCCCAAGGCCAAAGGCAGCTCCATTTTAGTGTTGTTGAATTTCTCAGAGGCAATCACAGATTTCATGCTTACAATCTCAGAGCTTTGATTAGGAACTTCTATGCCTACAGTACCTCGGCCCGGAATCGGAGCGATAATTCGAATGCCCAGTGCAGATAAACTCAACGCGATATCGTCTTCAAGGTTTTTAATCTTTGAGATGCGTACTCCTGCTGCAGGAACAATTTCGTAAAGGGTGACTGTAGGGCCAATAGTTGCTTTGATCTTGGCAATTTCAATTTTATAATCTTTAAGTGTGTTGACAATCTTATTTTTGTTCTCTTCAAGCTCGTCTCGATCTACATTTACAGCCGCTTTATCATAGGTTTTCAGCAGTTCTAAGGTTGGCATATTAAAAGAGCCTAGGTCTAAAGTAGGATCGTAAGGATTGTCTGTGAGTGCTGATGCGGTTGTTTTTTCAAGCATTTTTTCATCGACTTGTGCCTCAATTTCTAAGCTCAAATCTACCAGGGTTTCGCTTGTTTCATTTTCTTTTTGGGGTGGATGATCAGCACTTTGCTTGGTTTGTTCTACAGTAGGTTCTTGTGCGATGGGGGCAACAGAAAAATCAATGCTTTTCTCAGTTTGATCTAAGATCTTTTTAGTCGAATCAAGCATGGGTTCGCTCTCATCTTCAAAGATTACGTTTTCAGGGGTGTTTGTTGCTTGGTTTTCTTGGGGTTTGCTTTTTGTTGTGATTGCTTTTAGTAAGTTAATGACAGAGAATCCATAGAAAACGTGGGCGATTAATCCACCCGTTAGAAAAAGCAAAATAAGGGTGCCTAATTTGCCGAAAATTGAGGTTAAGAAAATCATGCTCCAATAACCATAACTGCCATACAATATAGGTTGTGAAGGGCTGAAAATCAGCGCTAAAAACACAGGGGTGATGATTAAAAACAGCAACAGTTTTTTGAAAAAATCGATGGGTTTAATTAGCCACTTTTGGGTCATTAGTTTAATGCTCAATATAAATAAGAGTATGCCTAGAGACACCCCAGTAATGCCAAACCAATTGTAAATAATTGTGTGAGAGATCAGGGCTCCGATTTTACCTACAATGTTTTGACACTGAATTTTAGGATTGGTCAAAAGCTCTAAAATTGGCACATCAAGCTTGTCTTGATCGGCTTGCCAGGTAAACAAATACGACAGGCAAGCAGTCATCAATAGTAAAGCAATTGCAAGGGCGATTACCCCAATGTATAAAGAGGCTTTGCTTTTGGTTTTAACTTGTTTTTTTTTTGCTGCCAAATTCGTGCAAAGATTAATAACCTAGATCGACAAAACTTTCAAGTAGATCTTGAATTTGTCGCTCAAAAACAGAATAGTCTACTGCTTTGAAATTAGAAGGTATTTCAAATGAACTCACATCAACAGGCTCAGAGCTAAAGCTTTCAGCAGTGAGTTTCATTTTTAAACCCATACGGTCAATTTCATATTCTAGCGGAAGGCCTTCAAGTTTGTTAAACGGAAATGACCAATTGGGATCTTTAAAGTCGATTTGATCTGTGTAATAAAGGTCTTGCTTAGAGATTTTTGAAGAGGTTACTAAGGCTTTTTTAGCGTTGAATCCGACAATGTTTTTAGTTTCATTGGTTGGATTGATCAATACTTTGCCGTTTTCTTTTTTATGAATTTCTTGTACTTCTTCTTTGCTCAAAGTGCTTTTGATAAGCTGTCTGCCAAAAGCAAAGCTTTGTTCGAGCTCATAGGTGTTTGAATTGCCCATCAATGTGATGACTAGCTGATCGTTTTTGGCAGCGAGCCTAGAATGAAACACATTGTCTTTAAATTGAAAGACCATCTGGCTAGGCATCATGCTGATTAAGAAATTGTCTTCTAATTCAGGATAGCTGACATTATAAATGATAGTGCCTTGATTAGGTTTTTCACTTTTACAAGCGCTGAGTAAAATAACACAACATAAAAGTGTGGCAATACTTAAAGAATGTAGGGTTCTCATACTTACAAATATGGGTATTTTTTTGACTTAGGGTCATTTGAATGGCTGATTTTTGTATCTTTTTGGCAAAATAGTATCATGATAAAAAAAGTTCTTTTAGTTGGTTTGGTGTTTTTTAGTGGCTTTTGGGTAAATGCTCAGTTAGATTGCTCTTCAAATGTTGAACAGGTATTTTGTGGGCAAACCTTTGTGGGCGCATCAGCAAATGGCCTACCCAATAATGTGACTACTTATGCCTGTACAACCTGGACAGATATTGGTCCGGAGCGAGTACATACCTTTGTGCCTGTACAGAGCGGCAGCTATATGGTTGAGATTGATGGTTATACGGGGGATTTAGATGTTTTTGTGTTGACAGACTGTGATGCAAACACATGTGTGGGAGATTTGTATTCAGATAGTGTAGTTTGGAATGGTTTTGTGGCAGGGTCAACCTATTATATCGTTGTTGATTCAGATGATGGAAGTGCCTCAGGATATGAGTTGAATGTGCATTATTTAGATGGGGGTGGATCGTGCCCAGTTGTGACACAAGATTCTTGTGATGTTCAGTTAGGATTGGTTGCTGTTGATGAGGTTTCTTCAAATGGTGCTTCTGATGGATCAGTTGAGCTTCAAATCATTAATCAACCTACTAATTTTAGTATTGGATGTTATGATTTTTCTGACGCATTCATTGGTTCTCCTGTATTAGATGGAGCAACTCAAAACTTCATTCTAGACAGTCTTGCCGTAGGTTCATATTATGCCCGAGTACTTAATTTAGATGATACAAGCTGTTTTGATACTCTTCATTTTTCTGTTGTATTAGACAGTGCCGATACATCAATGACTTGTATGATGAGTGTAGATGTCTTTACTACAGAAGAAACAGCAACAAATGCTTCTGATGCAAGTGCTTGGTTAGAAGTGATTGGTGCAGTGGGTAATGTGAATATACTTTGGAGTACTGGACAATTCTCAGATTCTATTTCTGGTTTGTCGGCTGGCAATTATAGTGTTGTTGTGACAGATTCATTGAATTGTGTAGAGACAAAGTTTTTTCAGATCTCAACCCTTCAAGATACTTCTTGTAATCTTACATTACAAGTCTTTAAAACAGATGAAACTGCTCAAGGAGCAGCAGATGGCTCTGCTACTGCTACTGCAAGCGGTGCTCAGGGAGCAGTTGCTTATTTTTGGAGCACAGGTGAGACAACAGGGGTGATCAATAATTTGGCACCTTCAACTTATGCTTTGACAATTACTGATAGTGCAGGATGTACCGCGAGTTCTACAGTAACAATATTGGCCTATTCTGATTCATCTTCTCAAGGAGCAGATTCATGTGATTTTACAATTGCTGTAAATACAGCTAATGAAACAATGTCTGGGGCTTCTGATGGTTCTGCAACTGTTCAGGTGAATGGTCCGAACGGAACTTATACATACCAATGGAATACCGGTCAAAGTGGCCCTGCTTTGTATAATTTAGAGCAAGGCGTTTACTTAGTAACTGTTAGTGATCAAAATAACTGTACTCAAATTGGGTTTAGCTCTGTGGGAGTTGATGACCCTGTTTTTGTACATCAAAAAATGAAACATCAGTTGAGGGGTTACCCTAATCCTGTAAATGATCAATTATTTATTGATCTAGCAGAGCATCAAATTAGTATAATTAAAGTCTTTGATCAGACTGGTAAAATGGTTTTGATCAAATCTACAGGTTTAGATAAAAATCTTATAAGTCTTTCGGTTGGTCAATTGTCAAAAGGGATTTATTCGGTTAAACTACTTGCTGAAGATGCTCAGGTGTTTTGCTTGAATTTTATCAAGTTAGACTAAGAAACTGTTTTTAGCTCTATGGCCTGCATGTCTGTGATACGTGCTTTGTCAATTGTGAAGCGTAGAAGTGTGCTTACTTGTTGAAAACCATGCTTGCCTGCAGCTCCTGGATTCATATGTATGAGGTTTCTGGGCTTATCTGGCATCACTTTTAAGATGTGTGAATGTCCGCAGATGAAAACATCAGGTTGTTCTCTGTTGAGTAACTCGTGTATCGTGGGTTTGTATTTGGGTGGATATCCGCCAATGTGTGTGATGACAATTTTCATACCCTCACATTTAAAAATGGCATTTTTTTGGGTGCGCACTCGAATGTTTTGACCATCAATATTTCCGTATACGGCAATGGTTGGTTTGAACGCTTCAAGGGTGTCTAAAACATCGAGTGTTCCGATGTCACCCGCATGCCAGATTTGATCACATTCTTTAAAATGTTTGAAGATGCTGGGGTGTAAATATCCGTGTGTGTCAGAAAGAAGTCCGATTCTTTTCAAAATAATCTGCTTATTTTACGAATTTAGATGCATTGCTCATAACTTTGTATTTGTGCAACGCTTTTTTTTAAAACTGGGGTTTGATGGTAGTGCTTATCATGGTTGGCAAATTCAGCCCAACGCACATACCGTGCAAGCTGAGCTTGAAAAGGCTTTAAGTACGCTACTCGGTGACTCAATTAGTGTGGTGGGTTGTGGTAGAACAGATACAGGAGTGCATGCTAAGAAATTCTATGCCCATTTTGAACTTAAAGAAGCACAATTACCAGACAACTTTGTCTTTAAGCTCAACAGGTTGTTGAGTGATGATGTAGTGGTTTATGACTGTTTTAAAGTAGATGCCCAAACCCACGCACGCTTTAGCGCTCATTTGCGATCATATGCCTATTATATGACCTATGAAAAAGCGTTGTTTGACCGCCAGTTTGTTTTAAAAGTAAGAGGCGCTTTGAATACAGGCTTGATGAATCAGGCTTGTGAACATTTGATTGGGGTGCATGATTTTAGCTCATTTTGTAAGTCAAAAACCAACAACCATCATTTTGAGTGTGATTTGTATGAAGCTCGAGTGATTGAAGGTGAAGGTGGTTTGGTTTTTGAGGTGTCTGCTAATCGATTTTTGAGAGGTATGGTACGTGCTTTGGTAGGTACATTAATTGAGGTGGGCAAACAAAAAATAACACCTCAAGAGTTTAAAAGTATTTTAGAATCAAAAGACAGAACTCGAGCAGCAGCTAATGTAAAGCCACATGCTTTATTTTTGACAGACATTCAATATGAAAATATAAGTGCATGAGTAAGGCTAAAAAATATGATCTTCAGATTTTAATGCGCTTGTTGGGGTATTTAAAAAGTAGAAAAGCATTGTTTTTCTTTGCAGTGTTTTTAACCATTTCTATTGCTTTACTTTCTCCTTTAAGACCTTATTTGATTCAAAGGGCAGTAGATGATTATGTATCTGTGAAAGATGTGCAAGGCTTAAAGAACATTACCTTGATCATGGTTGCGATATTGTTCATTGAAGCCATTTTTAATTTTTCATACAGCTTTTATGCCAATGTTTTAGCTCAGTCTGTCATCAAAGAAATTCGTTCTGAAGTTTATGAATCTATACTCTCTTACCGCTTAAAATTTTATGATCGCTCAGCGGTTGGATCTTTGGTAACCAGAGTAGTTTCTGATGTTGAGGCAATTGCCAGCGTGTTCTCCCAAGGCTTATTGACTGTGATTGGAGATCTCTTAAAGCTAACCGTAGTTATTGTGGTTATGTTTTGGGTCTCTTGGAAGTTGACGCTAGCTTGTTTGTGTACTTTGCCTTTTTTGATTGTAGGCTCTTACTGGTTTAAAAGAACCCTTAAAAAAGCCTATCAGAAAGTTAGAAAAGAAGTGTCTGAGTTGAATACATTTGTGCAAGAACGCATTACAGGTATGCAGATTGTTCAATTGTTTAACAGAGAAGAACAAGAGTTGCAAGCCTTTAAAGAAATTAATTTGCGACACAGGCAAGCAAACATTGATTCAATTTGGGCGTATTCTGTGTTTTTTCCGTTGGTAGAAATTTTATTGGCGGGATCTATGGCTATGTTGATTTGGGTCGGAGCAACTGGAGTGATTGAACATTATGTCACTTTTGGTCAGTTGATGGCTTTTATTTTGTATATCAATATGCTGTTTAGGCCTATAAGACATATAGCAGACAACATCAATGTGTTACAAATGGGAATTGTGGCTGCTGGTCGAGTGTTTAATGTGGTTGGTTTAAATCAAACAGAACGTATTGAAGATCTAGGGAAAGAAGTTTTAGATGATTTTAAAGGTGATTTAGAATTTAAGCATGTTTCTTTTGCTTATCATGAGCCTCATTGGGTGTTGAAAGACTTGAGTTTTAGACTTTCTGATGCTCAGACTTTGGCTGTTGTAGGCCCTACTGGAGCGGGAAAAAGTTCTCTGATTAATATTTTGGCGCGCTTTTATGAATATCAAAAAGGTCAAATACTTTTATCAGGTAAGTCCCTTGAGCAGATCAGGCTCACTTCTTTGTATAAACATGTTTTAGTGGTCACTCAAGAGGTGTTTTTATTTTCAGACACGATTTACAATAACATTGTTATGGGTGATCAAACAATTTCATTACAAAAAGTTCAACAAGCAGCAAAAGCAATTGGAGCCGATGATTTTATTAAGCAGTTGCCTGAAGAATACGATTATAATGTACGCGAAAGAGGGGTGATGCTGTCAGTTGGGCAAAGGCAATTGATCGCTTTTATTCGAGCTTATGTGCACAACCCTAAATTGTTAATTTTAGATGAGGCTACTTCATCTGTTGATGCTCAAACAGAAGAGTTGATTCAAAAAGCCATAGAAGTGCTGACCAAAGGTAGAACTTCAATCGTGATCGCTCATAGATTGAGTACCATCAAGTCTGCAGATAAGATTTTAGTGCTTCAAGATGGTGAGATTATTCAACAAGGTGATCATAAATCCCTGCTTACAGAGCAGGGATTGTATAAAGATTTACATGAAGTGCAGTTTTCTAAACCAAGTATTTGAGCCTTCTAAGTTTTTGGTTTAGCGTTTTATTTTGACTTAGTAGTTTCTTTCATTTGCCCCAACATACACTTGTCTAGGCCTTCCGATAGGTTCTTTGTTTTCAGTCATTTCTTTCCATTGTGCAATCCATCCAGGAAGTCTACCCAAGGCAAACATAACTGTAAACATATCAGTAGGAATGCCTAAAGCTCTGTAGATGATGCCTGAATAGAAATCAACATTCGGATAAAGCTTTCTAGCCACAAAGTATTCGTCTTTAAGTGCTACTTCTTCAAGTTGTTTTGCGATATCAAGCACTGGGTCGTTTACGCCAAGTTTGCTTAAAATGTCGTCACATGCTTTTTTGATGATGCGCGCTCTGGGGTCAAAGTTTTTGTATACTCTGTGTCCGAAGCCCATCAATCTGAATGAGTCATTTTTGTCTTTGGCTTTTTCTACCCATTTGGCAACATTGCCTCCATCAGCTTTAATTTTGTCAAGCATTTCAATTACGGCTTGATTTGCTCCGCCATGTAATGGTCCCCATAAAGCGGCAACACCCGCTGCAATAGATGAATACAGGTTGGCTTGAGAAGATCCGACCAAGCGAACAGCAGAAGCAGAACAGTTTTGCTCGTGGTCTGCATGTAAAATTAAAAGTTTCTCTAATGCTGCAACTACTACAGGATCAGCCTCAAAGTCTTCGGTAGGCATACCAAACATCATGTGCAAGAAATTCTCGCAATAACCCAATTTGTTTTTAGGGTACATCACAGGGTGACCAATAGAATTTTTATAGGCCCATGCAGCAATTGTTGGTAGTTTAGCTAAGAGCCTAATGATGGTCAAGTCAACATCTTCTTCAGTTCTGTTCGGATTTTGTGATTCAGGATAGAAAGTAGAGAGTACATTTACCATAGAGGCCAATACGCCCATAGGGTGAGCTTTTGAAGGATACGCTTCGTAAAAGCGTTTCATGTCTTCATGAATGAGCGTGTGGTGTGTAATGTTTTGCTTAAATAAGTCTAACTCACTTTTTGAAGGCAATTCACCTTCTATTAATAGATAAGCAACCTCAAGAAAAGAAGACTTTTCTGCCAATTGTTCAATCGGATATCCTCTGTATCTTAAAATACCTTTTTCTCCGTCTAAGAAAGTGATGGCGCTTTTTGTTGAGCCGGTATTCTTAAAACCGGGATCAATGGTGATTAATCCACCCGAACTGGCTCTGAGCTTACCAATATCAAGCGCTTTTTCATTTTCAGTTCCGGTAATTACGGGTATTTTGTATTCGTTTCCGTCAAACGATAAAGTTGCCTCTTGACTCATTTCTAAAATTTTAACTCTGAAATATACATTTTTTTACAAAGCAGTAGGTGTAAATGCTGTAATTTTTTTGAAATCTAATTTAGATTGTAAAAAGAGTAGATGCTGGCTTCTAGATTGTTGATCAGACTTCTTTTCTTGACCTCAGGGCCATAGGCATATCCATATAAATGATAAGCGTGTTTTTGTGATTTATCAACGATGAAATAATGAATGAAAGGGCCTCCCATTCTAAGGCCTGCATTCATGCGCCACAGTCCGCGTGTGATCACGGTGTAAAATCCGTTGATTTTTTTTATTTCGTGTGAGGGTAAAATAAAATTTCTGGATACCTCCATGAAAACGCCTTTTTCAGTGCCTTGAATTTCTGTGTTTAGTATGTCGTTAAGAGCGTCGACAATAAAGTTTGTATCGGCTTGCAAGGCGCTCAAGTAATCAACTTTTTTGATGAATAGCCCTTGACTGACTTGATGGTTGAAGTCTTGTTTGATTTTTTCTTGTTCTTTACGTGCCCAAAAAAGAGTCGAGTCAGCACGGGCTAGAAAACTTTCTTGATCAAAGTAGAGCTTAATTTTTAAGTTCTTGTTTAGCTCATCAGTGAGGCTAGAAGGGCCAAATTTTTTGTGCTTTTGGGTAAGTTTTAAGAGCTCTTTTTGATGAAAGTGGTTTTCAATGAACTTTTTGCTATTTAAAATATCGGTTATGATGCTGTCTTTTTGTTTGCTGAATAGTTGAATGATGTGTTGGTTGTGCGCCCATTTGTTGGTGTCTGTTTTTAAGCCAGATTTTTCTTTGTTGTGTTCAATGAAAAGGATGTTCATGTGGCTTTTGAGGTGGTTCTTGAAAAGGGAGGTGGGGATGATTTGTAGGTCAAATTTAGGCTCCATTCTGGGTAGGCCTTTTTGAGGTGTGAAAAGTATTTTTTGAATGCTGTCTTTAAGGGGCTTGAATTCTTTGTCAAGCACAACCAATATGGTCGACTCATAGTATGTGTGTGGTAAGAGTTGTTTTTTGTCAGATTGACAATTGCTTAGGTTGAAGACTATGACCAAGCACCAGATGTACCTGAATATAGTCATGATTTGTCTTTTTGACGATCAAACCCTACAACGAGTTTTTGACCTTCATTGATCTGCTTTTCTTTCAAGTCATTCCAGTGTAAGATCTGTGCGGTGCTGCAGTTGTATTTTTTAGCTAAAGACTCTAAGGTTTCTCCTTTTAAAACATGGTGTACCATCTGAATTTTTTTACGATCAGGTACGCTGAATTTTTCAATTTCACGGCTTTTAGCAAAAATTTGATCTTGTTGGTCTAAAAAGGCTCCAATTTTAGTGATGGGGAGATATAAATTTTTTGGACTCTCTCCTTGTGGTATAATGTCTAATTTGTAAGCAGGGTTTAAGGTTTTTAGTACCTTAAAAGGAATGTCTAATTGATAAGCTAAGAGGTTTAAATCGATGCGTTTGTTTACTTGCAGGGTGTCGTATTCAAAGTATTTTTTGATGGGTTTGCTAGGATAGATTTTCAGTTCATTGGCATAGCTCATAACATAATTAACTGCGATGAATGCCGGCACATATCCTCTAGTTTCTTTAGGAAGGTAAGGCCACAGTTTCCAGTAGCTTTTCTTGTTTCCACTTCTTCGAATGGCTTTATTTACATTGCCAGGTCCGCAATTGTAGGCTGCCAAAACAAGCTCCCAATCTTTGTATATGCTATATAGATCTTGGAAATATCTACAAGCTGCTTCGGTAGATTTGTAAGGATCTCTTCTTAAATCTTCATATGAATTCACTTTTAGGTCGTATGCTTTTCCTGTGTTAAGCATGAATTGCCATAATCCAACCGCACCAGCGTGTGATTTGATTGAGGGGTTTAAGGCTGATTCAACAACAGCTAGATACTTAAATTCTAAGGGCAATTCATAACGATCTAACAATTCTTCAAAGATCGGGAAATACATGTCAGAAAGCCCCAGTAATTTTGAAGTGAATCTACGCTTTCTGTATCCGTACAGGTCAATGAAGTATTGAACTTCTTTGTTATAGGTAAGGTGAAAAGGGGTTTGTCTGTCAAGTGTTTTTAGTCTTTTAGAGACAATACTTTCAGGGTCTTTTGTTATTTTTTTTACAGTTTGTTCTTCTTGTTCACATGAGCTGCAAAGCTTAAAGTATTTTAAATTTGCAAGTGAATCAAGTGCTGAGACAATAGAATGATTGGCTGTTTTGTCGTAAATCTCAGCTTTTGGGATGATAAAGAGCTCTTCTTGATTGTTTTCTTCTTTATTTTGATTAATGATTTGAGAGCCGTAAAGGTTCAATACAAGAAGTAAAACGGCAAATAAAGAGAGTTTCAGTGCGTGTGTTTTCAGGAAGTTCATAGCTGCATTAACGAAGTATTTGAAAGAGGGTTTCAAAAAGTTTTCAACACTAAGCTTCTCTTTGTTTACTTCCAGAAAGAAACAGCCGAGTCAATTGGGTTCACGCAAAGTACAGGTATGTTGTATGGATTGGTGATCATGCTTTGTTTCGGGTTAGATCCGAATATGCCAATCCCAGAATCTTGTGCGTTCATGATAGCAATTAAGTCTGAATTTTGTTGTTGAGCATACTCTATAACTTCTTTGCTGAAAGAACTTCCAGAAGCGATTTTTATCTGGTAATTGATTTGATGTTCGCTCAAAAAATTCTGTGCAAATAAAATGTTACGTTTCAGTTTTGCAGTGAGTTCTTTGTTAGAGGTTTTTGGTACAATGATGTGAATTGTAGACTTAAATTTGTCTGCGATTTCAGAAGCATATCCCAATTTTTGCTTTGTCTCTAAAGTCAAATCTAAAGGCAGTACGATGTTTTTATAAAAATTTGTCATTGGTGTGTTTTCTTGCACAACAATGAAAGGGATTTTTGAGCTTGTGATTACTTTTAAGGCTGGAGATCCTGTGAATTTTTCAAGCCCTTTTAAACCGTGAATGCCCATCACAACAAATTTGGCATCAATTTCTTGAGCAACTTCGCTGATGTCTTCATAAATACTACCTGTTCTGACAATTCCGTCACATTCAATTTTTAGCGTTTCAGCTAGCTCATTTGCAACACGGTTGATTTTTGCCTTTTCTGTACTGATGTCTTCACTTTTACTTAAAATGTGAAGTAGAGTAACTTTTGCTTCAAAGATTTTAGCAATCGAAACAGCATGATTGTATGCTACGTTTGCAGATTCAGAAAAATCAGTCGGAACTAAGATAATTTTTTTGCTCATTTTATAAGTAATAAACCTATCTCAAAGGTGCGAAAAAACAGTGAATAATCATAATTTGAAGATGAATAAATTGTTATGATTGCGCGCTTTATTTAGGGTAGCAAACAAAGTATTTGTCTACTTTTTTAGCCATGGCAGAGATCGTTAATAAATCTGATGATAATGAAACTTCTTTGAGTTCTTTGTTGGCAAATATAACTTTGATGGTGTCGTCTTTATCGTTATAGGCATGGTTACTGACCTTGCCGTGCGTTACAAAATAATCAATTTCAGAATTGCTTACATTCAATTTTTGCATTGATGTTTTTCTGATTTCAACCAGTTCTTCTTCTGTTTTTTGATGTTCAGAGAGTTCTACCTTAAAGAGTTTTCTGTTGATTAAAAAGTTGCAAAGCATTGATAAAACTTTGTCTTTGTGAACAGTCCAAGATTTTATTGCCGCAACAATATCATGGTCATCTAGTTTTGTGAAATGCTCAAGCGCCTCTTTGTTGTTTTCGAAAAATTCAAGCTCAATTTTTTGGGATAGAAAGTAAGATAGAAAAGGGGTTGCTTGTAAATTTTCTCCAGCCAGAGCAAGTTCTTTAGCGCGTTTTAAAATTTTTATGATGATTTGATCAACACCTAGAGTAGTTTTATGCAGATATACTTGCCAGTACATCAAACGCCTTGCAGTAATGAATTTTTCAACTGAATAGAGTCCTTTGTATTCAACAACCAGTTCATTGTTGTGCACGTTGAGTTTGTTAATGATTCGGTCATAGTTAACAATGCCCTCACTTACCCCAGTATAAAAAGAATCTCGATTGAGGTAATCCATTCGGTCCATATCAAGTTGAGAGGAGACCAGTTGATGTAAGAATTTTTTTGGATGCTTGTCTTCAAAAATTTTAATGGTACAGTCTAAAGCTCCATCAAATTCTTTGTTGAGCTCGTTCATAATGATTGTTGAGATGTGTTCATGATGCACGCCTTCAACCAAAGAGTGTTCTAAGGTATGTGAAAAAGGTCCATGCCCTACGTCATGTAATAAAATGGCAAGTTGTGTGGCATTGTACTCTTCTTCAGTAATTTCTATGCCTTTAGACCTTAGGGAGTTTAGACTTAATCCCATCAAGTGAGTGGCTCCTAGAGCATGTTCAAAACGACTGTGTCTTGCTCCAGGGTAGACGTATTGAGTTAGGCCAAGCTGAGAAATTCGTCTTAAGCGTTGAAAATAAGGATGATTGATTACCTGAAAAATATTTTCTCTAGGAATCGAAATAAATCCATAAATAGGATCGTTTATTACTGTGTGTTTCTTGTAGGCCAAGACTTTTTTGTACATTAAACACAAATTTATCAATAAGGTTACACTTGAGTTTCTTAAAAAGAGACTTTTAATTGAATACATGCTATGAGTCAAGTGAATATTTTATGGGCTGATGATGAGATCGATCTTTTAAAGCCGCATATTCTTTTTTTACAAGAAAAAGGATATGAAGTACAGCCTGTTTCAAATGGGTTTGACGCCTTAGAAGCGGTCAAGCAATCAAATTTTGATGCTGTTTTACTTGATGAAAATATGCCAGGTTACTCAGGTTTAGATACCTTAGGTGAGATAAAAAAAATCAAACCTTCTTTGCCTGTGATAATGATTACAAAAAGCGAAGAAGAACAGATTATGGAACAAGCCATTGGTTCAAAGATTTCAGATTATCTGATTAAGCCAGTAAATCCAAAACAGATCTTACTTTCGCTAAAGAAAAACCTGCAAGACAAGAAGCTTATTCAAGAAACCTCTGCGCAATCTTATCAGCAAGAATTTCGAAAAATAGCCATGCAAATGAATGGTAGGTTAGATTTGCAAGGCTGGTGCGATATTTATAAGCAACTTTCTTATTGGAGTATTGAGCTTGATGCGGCAAGCAATGACTTAAAACAAATACTCAACAATCAAATGAAAGAGGCCAATGTTTTGTTTTCAAAATATGTCGATCAAAATTATGCTGATTGGCTTTCAGGATCATCTGAAGAATCTTCTTTGATGTCTCATACGCTTTTAAAAGAAAAATATTTTTCAAATCTGACAAATCAAACCAGCTTTTTACTTGTGATCGACAACTTGAGGTATGATCAATGGCTTGTGTTAAAGCCTCTTATGCAGCAATATTTTACAGTTGATCAAGAAGGCATATATTCAAGCATTTTGCCCACAGCTACCCATTATGCTAGAAACAGTTTATTTGCCGGTTTGTTGCCTTCAGAAATTGAAAAAATCTACCCAGATTTGTGGCTAAGTGAAGAAGATGAGGGCAGTAAAAATAAACATGAGCATGACTTATTTAACCGTTTGTTGAAACGCACTGGCAAGCAATTGAAAACCTCATATGCCAAAGTTTTAAATTCTTCTTTCGGAAAGAAAGTCAATGATAATTTTCATCAAATGCTTAACAATGACATCAATGTTGTGGTGTACAACTTCATTGATATGCTTTCTCATGCAACAACAGATACCAGGTTAGTCAAAGAATTGGCAGAAAGCGATGCGGCTTATCGCTCTGTTGTGCAAACTTGGTTTGAGCATTCAACATTAAAAGAATTGCTTATAGCTATTGCAGATTCTAAAAAGCAAGTGTTCATTACAACCGATCATGGCACCATTCAGGTTGATGAGCCTGTTAAGGTAATTGGCGATAAACATACCAATACCAATTTAAGGTATAAGGTGGGTAAAAACTTAAGCTTCAATGAAAAAGAAGTGTATTTGGTTGATCATCCATCAGAAATATTTTTGCCAAAAGCCAATGTAAGCTCAAAGTATATTTTTGCAAAAGACACAGGCTTTTTTGCCTATCCAAACAATTTTAATCACTACGTAAAGTATTATCAGAATACCTTTCAACACGGCGGAATTTCAATGCAAGAAATGTTGATTCCTTTTGCTTTGCTGAGCGCAAAATAAAAACGCTTTTTTATAAGAATCTGTTTAAATTTTATACTTATCTTGTGTACTGGTGTATAGTACATTGAGTAGGTATAAATCACATATTTTAAGCTTTGTTTTTGTTGTTTTGGGTGGATGGGTTTCTCAACTTAACGGTCAAATTCAAGTGTCAAGACAAGTGTTTTCTAGTTTGGGTTCTTGGGCAGGCAATGCTGATTTTTTAGTGAGTTACACTGTAGGCCAATCAATTGTTTCTACTCAAAATGATAATCAGTTTACGCTTACACAAGGCTTTGAACAGCCTTTAAGAAAAGGCTTAATTGTACAAGTCTCAGTGATGCACCCCAAGTGTGCAAATTCGCAAGATGGCGCTGTTTTTTTTAGGGTGTTTGACGGATCAGGATTTTATGATCTTGTCTTTGGTTCGACCAATTTAAGTCTCGCCCAAGATACTTTTTTGGTTGAAGGATTATCTGAAGGAGTGTACACGGTTTATTTCAAAGATCAGGTAACAGATTTAGAACGTGTATTAAATGTAGAGTTGCAAAGTGAAGATGGTCAAGATTGTGGTGTGTTTGCTTACACTGGTATTTCGGTGAACGCTGATGGATTAGATGATCAGTGGTATATTGAAAAAATTGAAGAATATTCAGAAAATAAGGTTTACATCTATGACCGTTGGGGTAATTTGGTTTGGCAGACTGTAGGGTATGATAACGCTTCAAATTTTTGGAACGGCAAAGACCAAAGCCAAAATGATTTGCCCACTGGAACCTATTTTTACCTTATTGAATTAAATACAAAAGAATCGTTGAAAGGGTGGGTGCAGCTTACAAAATAAGAAGTGTTAGATGCATCATTAGCTTGTGCTTGATTGTGCAATTGTTTTTGGTTTATAATTATTCTTTTGCTCAGCAAGACCCCATCTTTAGTAAGTATATGTTTAATCCCTTGTTTGTGAATCCGGCCTATGCAGGCTCAAGAGAAGCGATCAGCACTTCTTTTGTTGCTCGAAATCAATGGGTAGGTTTTCAGGGAGCACCTAACACGCAAACTTTGTCAATTCACGCTCCGCTTGCTCAAAAAAAGATAGGATTGGGCATTGGAGTAGTGCGAGATAAGATTGGGCCGTCAACCAATACTGGAATGCACGCTAATTTTGCATATAGAATACGCATGGGTAGAGGTAAATTGGCCTTTGGATTAAGGTCAGCACTCTATAATTTTGCCTTTGATTGGTCGCAAATTAATTTTAAAGACCTCAGTGTACAGCAATTGCCTAATTCATATTGGATGCCCAGTTTTGACTTTGCTCTGAGGTATCATGATCATCAAAAATTTATTGGTCTCACCTTAGCGCATCTCAATCAACCCTCTGTTCAGTCAAATCAGGTGATTGATAGTCTGAATAATCCTTTACAGTTACAGTCTTACGCCTCATTGGTATGGGGCTATGCTTTTGAATTGAGTGATCAGGTGATTTTTAAGCCTTCTTTTTTATTGAATCAATCTATTCGTGCAGGTCGTGTATTTGATTTAAATGCCAGTGTGCTGTTGAATCATAAATTGTGGTTGGGTTTGAGTTATCGATCGTCAAAAGTGATGGTCTTTATGGTGCAATACGATCTTTCTGATCAAATTAGTGTAGGATATTCTTATGATTGGGTGCTTTCTGGATTGCGTAATCAGCAAAGTGGGTCACATGAACTTTTTTTGCGCTATGAGTTTGAAATCAAAAAATCAGCAATGAGCTCGCCACGCTATTTTTAATGGGCACAAAACATACATATTATCTGATAAAGACTTTATTTTTTATATTGCTGTTTAGTCAAGTCATCAATCTCAATGCACAGAAAAAGGCAGATCATTTTTATGAGCAAGGCTTTTACGCCAAAGCAGCTGCGCTTTATGCAAAAAAGCTTAAGAAAGACACGACTGATGCTTTGCTTTCAAAACTTGCTAAAAGCTATTTGAAAGTTAAAAATTACGATCAGGCAGAACACTATTTTTCTCATCTCGCAGCAAGAAAAGGAATGAGTCACTCTCAGGCACTTTCATATTTAGAGGTGTTGAAAAACAATTCAAAATGGCAAGATGCCAAGCAAGTTGTGGCGGTTTATGCTCAAGGAGCTCAGCAGCAGTTTTTAGCTGATTTTGATCAAAAAAATCTTCTCGATCAAAAAAAAGCCTTTTTCTCAGTTGATAAGGTTCATGGCATCAATACAAAAGGTTCTGAATATGGTGTAATTAAATACAAAGATTCTTCAGTGATTTTTGTAAGCGATCGAATAAAAGATTTAAACTATTATGAGTTAGATCAGACTACTTTAAAGCCTTATTACGGTTTGTTTAAAGCAGATTTAGTGGGTGGTGATTATATTGACAAGATCAGTAAAATGAAAGGGCATTTTCAGTATGATTACCATATTGGGCCCATCACATTTGATTCTGCCTATCAAGTGGCAGTATTCAATAAAATTCAAAATCTAAAAAAGGGGCCAGGCTTTGTCAATAAGCCTCAGTTGTACATCTCTTACTTTAAATCTGGTCGCTGGACAAAACCTCAAGGGCTCGTGTTCAATGACTTAAACCATTCGTATGCTCATCCTAGCTTATCTAAAGATGGTAAGACGCTTGTATTTTCATCAGATTTAAAGGGGTCAAAAGATTTGTATGTTTCTTATTTTGAAAACGGGCAATGGAAAAGTCCTGAGAGGTTGAGTAGTGAGGTCAATTCGCCAAAAGATGAGGTTTTTCCGTTCTTAAAAGATGATTCAACACTTTTTTTCGCCTCTAATGGTTTTCAAGGTTTGGGTGGATTAGACTTGTACGTCTCACACAAAACAAGCAAAGGCTGGTCTGACGCTCAAAACCTTCGTAGGCCCATCAATTCAAATAGAGATGATTTTTCGATTGTGTTTTTTGATGAGCAGACAGGTTATTTTGCTTCAGATCGAAAACAAGGCTTAGGAAAAGATGATATCTACCGTTTTCAGCAAATTGAAGCCCTTGAAGATAAAACTGATTTGAAAGGTGTGTTTTTTTATTCGCAACTCAAGCGTTCTGTAAGAGAAAAGCTTTTATTGTATGATCTTGATGATCAGCTGATTGATATTGCTTATACCGATGATACTGGGGCTTTTGTTTTTCGTAATGTAGATGCTAAAATGCAGTATTCTATCAGGCCAGAAAAGGCGCAACATCCCATAACAGATCAAACAACGATTGAATTGCAAAACTTGAGTACCAAGCAGATTTTAGTTATCAAGCCCAACGAGCAAGGAGCATTTATGTTTAATACTCTGCCTTTAGATACTTCTGAAAAACTAGTGCGTCTAGAAGCTGTAGATCATCAAATGTTTGTGCCTGTTATTCAAGGAAAAGTCTACACGAAACTATCAGCAGATAAAAGTGAGTTGATTCAAATTGCGTTGGTCGATGAGAGCGGAAAGATTATTCAAACTGTTTTTGCAGATCAAAATGGCAATTTTACATTTAAAAACTTGCCGTTAGACCGAAGCTACCGCTTACAAGTGCTAAATGCTGAAAACAGTACCATTGATTTGTTTGATGCTCAAGGGAGGTTGATTGCCAAACTCAAAGATTCAGATAAAGGTTTTGTTTATTCACACTTACAGAAAGATGCGTTTGCTTTGAGTCTGTTAGAGAATCTAATTGATGATCAACAGCTGTTGACTTCTGTAAATGCTATGCTTAAGCTTGAGCAAGAAGAAGATTTGCCGGTGAAGTTAATCTTGTATGACGATCAAAATCACGCATTAGATACTTTAATTACTGATCAGCAAGGAAGGTTTGAGCTTTCAGATGTGCAACTTTATAAATCCTATAAATTAAAAGTCGAAGGCTTAGCTGATCAGCAAAGCTTATCTGAAATATTCATTCAAAATGATCAAGGTGTTTTTGTGCAGTCTTTGTATAAAGAAGGAGCATATCATTACTTCACAGCTCTTACAAGAGAAGAGTATGGGGCTTTACAGCCTTTGGTGCTTGATAAAGGGCGTTTCATAGCGGGTAAGGTTTATGAGTTTTTGCCTGGAGATGTTCCTGCTGGCTTGTCGGTTTATTTGTTAAATGATCAGCATGAGCGTATTGAGCAGGTTGCTTTAGATGAGTATGGGAATTTTAGATTTCAAACCCTTGCTGGTGATAAGCAGTATTTAATTGAGTTGGATGAGCGAATCTCTGATTTTGCAAAACTATTTGTTTTTGATGCAGGCAATCAACTCAGTGAGGCACAAAGAAGAAAAGATGGCTCTTTTGAATACAAATTCTTAAAAAGACAAATAGACTTTTTACAAGATGTTATTGAGCATGAGAAGGCTTATTTATCACTCTTCATTAAAAGTCAGCAAAAATTTGAGGGTTCTCTTCAGCTTTTAGACGATCAGTTAAATACCATTAGAGACCTTTCTTATGATCATCAAAACTGTTTGATTGATCAAATTGATTTGTATAAGTACTATCATGTTCGTTGCAAAGAGGTAGGTCAGGCTAGCTTAATTGAAAATATGTTTGCATTGAATAGCAAGCAAGAAAAGGTGATGCCTTTACTTAAGGTTGATGATCAAACCTATAAATTTTATGCTTTACATGGCTATGAATACGATGCCTTGCCAACTATGACTATAGATGAACAGCAAGATCAGTTGATGGCACATGTTTATTCTAAATTATCTTCAAGTAATGCAGGTTTGCAGGTGTTTTTGTTGGATGCACAGCAAAATATTATTGACAGTACTCAAACATTGAGTTCTGGTGCATTTCGATTTGCTCGTTTATCGCCAGAAAAAAAGTATTTCATAAAAGTGCTTAAAACAGATTCAACTCAAGGGGTTGATTTTGGCGATCAGGTTGGCGTCAGGGTTGTTGAGAATTCATCTTCAGAATTGATGCTTGCGTTGAATCAGCCGTCAGAGCCTTCTTCGGTCTATAGGGGTAGAGTCTACAAAAAACTTGCTGGTGATTTGCCTGCTGGACTTAAAATGTATTTGTTAGATGATTCAGGCAATGTAATTGATAGTACTTACATTGATGAAAAAGGGAGCTTTGTATTTAAAAACTTACCTAAAGATCATGGGTATAAGTTGTTTTTGCAAAATACCAAAGATGAGGCTTTGGTTTATATGCATCTCACGGACAAAGGTAGTGAGCGAGCTGTCAATGTATTTACATATAAACAACTTAAGGCTGAAAATTCTACTTTGACACTGTTGGCTTTGTCATCTGATGATAGTGCATTTATCTTTTTAAATGACTTGCATTCAGACACAGCTTTATTGGCAAGGGTTTTTCATTTATATGATAGTGATCAATTAGATGAGTCATCGCTAAGAAACACTTTGCCAGGCCTTTTAGATAAGTTGAAGAATATGAACGTAAATAAGTTGTTGGTTCGTTCTTACACAGATCCTAAGGGGAGTTTTGCGTATAATTTAAAACTTTCAAAGCGAAGGGCAAATAAGGTCAAACAATTCTTTATTCAGTCAGGTCTTAAAATTGATGTTGAAACTCAAGGTATGAGTGAGCGTTATCCCTGGGCTTCAAATTATATGCCTGATGGATCAGATAATTGGTACGGTCGAAAAGTCAATAGGCGTTCAGAGATTTTATTGATCAAAAAGACTAAATAGAATTGAATTTAGAGTATGAATAAAACTTATAGCATAAAGTTCTCGTCTTTAAAGCAAGGATTGCATCATTTTGATTTTAAGATTGACGATACTTTTGTTAGAGAGCACAATCTTTCTGAGATACGTGCAGCTAAAGTACTTGTTTCTGTATTGCTTGAAAAAACTTCAAGATTTTTAAAATTAGAATTTGATCTTTCAGGAACAGTTGGTTTAGAATGTGATCGCTGTCTTGAGTTATATGATCAGCAAATAGCTATACAAAAAGAATTAGTTGCAAACTTTGATGCTGAAAATCAGAGTGATTCTGAAGACATCATTACACTTTCTTCAGCTGACCATTCTTTTGATATAGAGCATTATTTATATGAATTTCTTGTACTTGCTTTGCCAATGAAACGAGTGCATCAAGATATTAAGCTCTGTGGTGAGGAAAATATTAAATTTATTCATAACTTTGCTCGCCCCGCCGAGGATGATCCGAGGTGGGATGTTTTAAAAAACATTAAATAAAGGAATTATGGCACATCCTAAACGAAAGACATCTAAAACGAGAAGAGATAAGAGAAGAACGCACTACAAGGCTGAAATGCCAACTGTAGCAACTTGTTCAACAACAGGTGAAGTACACTTGTCTCACAGAGCGCACTGGTCTGAGGGAAAACTATACTACAGAGGAAAAGTAGTAGTTGATAAATCAGAAATCGCTGAGTAAGCGAACAGTTAAAAGCATAAAAAAAGGGGGATTGTTTTCAATTCCCCTTTTTTTATGCTTTAATCCTAGTTTTTAACAATATTCATCAAAAGCTGCCGTTAGGTTTTCTGCAATCATCTGGGCAGAAACTCCTTCAATATGATGTCTTTCAATAAAGTGCACCAATTTGCCGTTTTTAAACAGAGCCATTGATGGCGAAGATGGAGGGTAGGGAAGCATGTGTTTTCTGGCTTGATTTACAGCTTCTGTGTCAAAGCCTGCAAAAACAGTTGTTAAATGATCTGGTCTTTTGGTGTGTGTGGCAGCCATTTTAGCTGCAGGTCTTGCGTTGCCAGCAGCACATCCGCAAACAGAATTGATCACAACTAAAGTAGTGCCTTCTTTCTCTAGTTGTTTATCAACTTGATCAGGAGTTGTCATTTCTGTAAATCCTGCGCTTAGCAGGTCATTTTTCATTGGAATTACGATTTCTTCGGGATACATAGTCTAATTTGAAAATTTGTTCAATATAAATTTAACCAGTTTATTCAGCTTTCTTTCTTTTTTCTGAGAAAAAATCACTGAGAATTTGCCCGCATTCTTGTTCTAGGATGCCACCAATTACTTCTGTTTTAGGATGCAATATGTTTGAAGAAATACTAGAGTACCCTCCTTTAGGATCATAAGCTCCAAAAACAATCTTTTTAAATTGTGCCCATTTAAGCATGCCAGCACACATTACACAGGGTTCTAGTGTCACATAGAGCACTGCATTTGTCATGTATTTACTGTCTAAAAATTGTGTGGCAGAAGTGTAGGCTATGATTTCAGCGTGAGCAGTAACATCTTTTAGCCTTTGTGTTTGGTTATATCCTTTAGCAATAATTTTGCCTTCACATACAATGATTGCACCAACAGGTACTTCATCTTCTTGATATGCTTGTTGAGCTAGATCAAGCGCTTTTTTAATAAAGTAACTGTCATCAAAAGGTTGAATCATTGTTCGTTGAGTAGTTTGTTTAGATTTTCTAAATCTTCTGGTGTGTCTATTGCAGGTGTTTCAATGTTAGTGATAGCAGTGTGAATAGTATAGCCGGATTCTATCCACCTGAGTTGTTCGAGACGCTCTGCTTGTTCAAGTGGGGTAGCGGCAAGGTTGCAAAGTTTTTGAAGCACTTCTGCCTTGTATGCATACATGCCTAAGTGTTTGTAGTTAGGTGTTAGGTTGTCTTTGGTAAGATCTTTAGCTTTTATGTTATGCGGAATAGCCGCTCTTGAGAAGTAAAGTGCTTTTTTATTGTTGTCAACAACAACTTTAACTCTGTTTGGATTGTTTAATAAGCTATGGTCTTTGATCGGTTTGATAAGTGTTGCAATTTGACAATGATCTTGCTCAATAAGTTCAATGAGTTGGTCAATTTGTTTGGGATCAATCAAAGGCTCATCTCCCTGAATATTCACTACCACACCGACGTTTGTCATTTTCTTTAATACTTCATTACAACGCTCTGTGCCAGAATTATGTTCAGTACTTGTCATAATCACTTGAGCGCCAAACTCTTGACAAACTGACTTAATGCGCTGATCGTCAGTGGCAATGATGAGTTGGTCAAGTTTTGTTGCTTTTGAAGCATTTTCAAAGACATGCTGAATCATGGGTTTTCCTTGGATATCAACAAGGGGTTTGCCGATAAATCGAGACGAATGATAGCGAGCAGGTATAATGCCTAAAGTAATCATTACTTATTGTTGTAGTCGCTCATAATTTTTGAGATAGATTGAAAAGTGAAATCAAGCACCAATTGATAGCATTTTTCAATTCTTTCATCTAGCAGATTACTTTCTTGATCAGTCCACTTACCTAAGACATAATCAGACTGCTTTCCTCTTTGAAAATTATTACCTACGCCAAAGCGTAATCTTGGGTACTTGCTTGTCTGCAGTATATTTTGAATGTCTTTAAGCCCGTTATGCCCCCCGTCAGAACCTTTTGATTTTACTCGAATTGTTCCAAAATCAAGAGCAATGTCGTCTGTGATAATCAAAAGCTTGTCTGTGTCAACTTTTAAACTATCTTTCCAGTACCTCACTGCCTTTCCGCTTAGATTCATAAAGGTAGTTGGCTTGATCATATGAACTGACCTGCCTCTGTGTTTGAAATTGCAATATTCTGCATAGCGATCTGCAGAAAAAAAAACACTAGACTTTTGAGCAATAAAGTCTAGTGTTTTAAAACCAATGTTGTGACGAGTATTTGTATACTCATCGCCAGGATTTCCCAGGCCGACGATTAAATACTTCATCAGTTAGATTTCTAGCGAATTTTTATTCTGCAGTAGCTTCACCACCTTCAGTAGCTTCACCACCTTCAGTAGCATCTTCAACAAGAGTGTCATCTGTTTTCATAGATACTCTAGTAGCAGCGCAAGCTACAACGACATTGCTTTGAGCATCAGTGAAGGTGACTCCTTCTAAATTGATGTCAGAAATTCTGATTTTATCGCCAATTTCTAGTCGAGAAATATCTAAAGTAATGTCATTAGGAATCTTATCGATCATCCCTTGAATGTTCACCTTTCTTAAGTTGGTCTTTAGTCTTCCGCCAGCAATTACGCCTTTGGCTACGCCTTCTGTCTTTACTGGAAGTGCTACTTTTACAGCTTTTGAGGTGTCAACTGTTTGAAAATCAGCATGAATTAATCTGTCTGTTACTGGATGATATTGTGTTTCTCTTAATACGGCTTGCTCTTTTGTGCCTTCAATATCAAGGTTTATTAAATAAGTTTCGGCTGTATTGGTTAATTTTCTTAATTCAAGTTCAGAAGCACTGAAATGTACATTTTTTGATCCGTATAATTCACAAGGAACAATACCTTCTCTTCTTAAGTTTTTAGAAACTTTTTTACCAGTTTCTGCTCTTTTGCTCGCTTTAATTTCAATTGTTTGCATGGTTTTAAATTTAAATCGCTATAAAATGAGAACTAATTGATTCGCACTCAATTAGCTTGTGCATAACATCAGCAAATAAATCTGCTACTGTTACTGTAGTTATTTTTGAATTCTCTTGTTTGGTCGGAATCGTGTCAGTTACAATGATTTCAGTCAAAGGAGAGCTTTCTATTCTTTCATAGGCTGGGCCTGACAACACAGGGTGCGTGATGATTGCTCTCACAGAATTAGCACCTCTGTCAATCATGAGTTGTGCTGCTTTTGTCAGTGTGCCTGCAGTGTCTGCAATGTCATCAACCAGTACAACATCTTTGCCTTTCACCTCTCCGATTAAGGTCATGTTTGAAACCTCGTTTGCTTTT
Organism: Flavobacteriales bacterium; assembly: GCA_020631045.1. Taxonomy (GTDB): domain Bacteria; phylum Bacteroidota; class Bacteroidia; order Flavobacteriales_G; family JALEGO01; genus JAHDHZ01. The sequence continues at coordinate 28,473 of JAHDHZ010000018.1, forward strand.
TTTCTTTGCTTGTAGCAAATTACCATTTCAGCGTCAAGATACTTTGCATAAGCATTCGCACGCTTGCTGCCGCCTGTATCAGGTGCGGCAATGGTTAAGTTATCAAGTTTAAGCCCTTTGATGTATGGCAAGAAAACTGATGAACCGAACAAGTGGTCAACAGGAACTTCAAAGAATCCTTGAATTTGATCAGCGTGTAAATCCATTGTCATGACACGGGTTACTCCAGCTGCAGAAAGTAAGTTAGCGACTAATTTCGCACCAATAGCTACACGGGGTTTGTCTTTTCTATCTTGTCTTGCAAATCCAAAATAAGGAATCACCGCTACGATGTTTTTTGCGGAAGCTCTTTTGGCGGCATCAACCATCAATAAAAGCTCAAATAAATTGTCTGAAGGAGCATAGGTAGATTGCACAATAAATACATCTGATCCTCGAACAGTCTCTTCAAAAGAAACTTGAAATTCACCGTCACTAAAGCGAATCAAATTCACATCACCCAACTTCTGACCAAAAGATTGTGCAATCTTCTCAGCCAAATCTAAAGAGGCAGAACCTGCGAATATTTTAACCTTTTGACTCATTTTGTGCTAGCGGAGGGCAAATTTAATGAAAAACTACAAGTAATTCAATGCTTTAGCTTATCTTTTCAGTAGAAACACTATGCCCAAAAGAATTACACTAGAATTTGACGTAGATTTAGATTTTTATATGTGTGCCATTTCGTGCCATCATATGGATTATCGTTTGTGTTGGAATTTGAACAAATTTTTAGGCTTAACACTTTGTAAAAAAGAAGATTACAGTCTTAATCTAGCCAAGGGAAAATCTGATTTTTATTCAAAATATACTTTTAGAAACGAGGTTAAAAAACTCGATTATACCTTAGTTTCAAATAAGGGTCATGAGACATATTTAGTGAAAGAGCATCCGTATTTTGATTATTTTTTAATTGTTGATGGATACACCGATGATGATTTTAAGCTGCAGGTACTTACTCAAATTCAAAATATTCCTGAAGTTTTGATGGGTACGGTGCTTGATCCTAATGAACTTAAAAGCAAAGTAAACTTAATATTTGATTAGCCTAATGGCTTTGTTTTTATCTTGACTCTGTAGATAATATAATCCACTGGATAGGTCTGATAGGTCAATGGTTTTTTGGGTGGATTGTTCTTCAAAGTCATAGGTGATAATCAAAGCACCGATCTGATTGAAGATATGAAGCTTGTCAATTGATTGATTTGATTTTATGTGGATTTGATCATTGAAGGGGTTTGGGAAAACTTGAAGTTGTGTTTCTTGAGTGAAAATATTTGATGTACTTAATGAATCAAATGGAATCGTCACATCAAAAAGGTATTGACAGCCCACATTGTCTTGTACGTGTACATCATACTGGCCTGCTTGAGCTTGTTCAAGAGTAAGGCCTTGGCTGACTTGTGTGTTTAAAATCCAAGTAACTTGGTAGGGTTCAAATCCACCCCAAAGAGAGGCGTTTGCTGAGCCGTCATTGCCCGAGGTGGCTGGATTAATCTCAAAATTTGCTTGTAGGTTACAGGCTGGTCCGTTGATGTTAAAAATTCTAAAGTCGCTGCATCCTGCTGCATCTTCTATTTCTAAAGTATATTCACCCATCGATAGATTTTCAAATTCATGTAGTTCTAGACTTGTTGAGTATTTTATAGTGTCTTGCTGATCAGAAATTAAGGTTAAGTAGTAGGGGGGCAATCCACCCGAAAAAAAAGCGTGGGCCAATCCATCAGTAGCAGAAAAAGTATTTGAGGCATAGGTGTGCACAGAGTCAAGGGTCAATGATGTTGAAGATTTCAGACTTTGGCAGCTGCCAGTTTGTGCATCGTGAATGATTTCAATGGTGAAATCTTGGCCTGAATCTTGCTGTTGATCAAGAATGAAATGAACTGGGATTCCGGCCCAGGCTGGGTAGATTTCTAGAGTGTTATAGGCGTAATCTTGGCAGACTTGATCACTGCAATTTAGCAAGTGATAAATGGTTACATCTGAGTTGTTGTTGGTGATTTTGATCGTATATGCTCCATCGTGAGAGGGCGTGAATGAAAAGTGGTGCTCGGGTCCGCTGTGTAGATCAGGAGCTGTGCAACTGTATTGGTCGATTTGAGAAGTTGTGCTTCCCATGATGTTATAGGTCGTGTTTTCAAGTAAGGTGGTATATTTTGTGCTGCAACTATCAGGAATTGTATCAAAATTTGCAATGCAGATGTTGGTGTAATATCTGTTTAAAATTTGATCAAAGGTATAGTTGTAATGCGTGCCTAAAACCATCATTCCGCGCTGACACATGCCTACTCCATGGCCGTAAACATTTCCGTAACTCCCTGTTTGTGAGTTGTATACTTCGCAGCATGGGTTTTCGTTTCTTGCCTGACAATTTGAGTGACCTGTGCAATTGACACTTTTTAAATAGCCTTTTGATTTGCCCTCAGGGGAGCAATGTGCATAAGGTACCCAGGTGCCTTCGGTGGCATCTTGAGTACGCTGTCCGTTGCAACGAGCGTGGTACTTGGCGTCAATTACTTTATTGTTGTATAGAATGACAATTTTTGATGTGGCATGTGCCGCTTGAATAGAAAGTGTGTCGGGATTGTAACTAAAGGCTTGGTTGATGTTAACAGGTTTTTGATTGAGGTGTCTGTATAAAGAGTAGGTTCTTGCAGCAACTGCTTGTGCTTTTTTTGCCTCTAAACTTGATGAGTATGCGACCTCTCCGTTCACGACTCCTGCCACGTATTCATCAAAGTGAATGTAGCCTGTAAATCCGTTTCCGATGAGTCTGCCGTTGTAGTCATTTACAAGGTTTTGAACAAAGACATAATCGGGTACTTCGCTAAATGTACAAGATGATTTTTGGCTTGAGTTGTGGTATTTAGAAGCATCTTCAAATTCATGTATGGCTTGCATTTGCGCACGTTTGATGTTTTGTTTGTGTATGATTTTTTTTTGTTTAGCCTCAATTTCAATTTGCTCTTCTTGGGATGGATGTTTTTTAATGCATGTGATTTGTTGTGCTTGTTTAGCGTTAAAATAAAGTGTTTGGTTAGTTTGGTAATCTTTGGAGTTTGTTTCAATGATGTATATGCCTTGTTGGCTGAGAGAATTAAAGGTGTATCGACCTTCTTTGTTAGTTGTGGTTTCACCTACAAGTTTTGATTGGTTGCTGGGCAGCAATAATGGATAGCCTTTGTGATAACCTACAGCTCTTTGATAGATCTTTACTGTTTGGTTTTTTAGAGGTTTTTGAGAAACAAAGTCAATGATTTTACCAGTGACTTGGGTGTTGAGCTCTTGATTTGGTGAAAAAGAGAGTAGGCAGATGAAAAGTTTCAGTAAGTGTTTGTTCATGTAAATTTTAACGAAAAAGAGTGTGATAGGTTTCATTATAGATAAAGGCGCTTTGAAATACTTGTTTTGAGTGCGGTCAAACGCAAGGTTTGAATGTACTCAAAACAAGTATTTCTTCGCTATTTTAACATGAGGGTGTGGGCTTTATATTGCCAAGGCTTTGAAGTATTTGTTTTCAGTGCGGTCAAACACAAGGTTTGAATGCACTGAAAACAAATACTTCAAAGCTATTCTAACATGAAGTTTTGTGCTTTGATAAGGTTTTTGAATTGCCTTCTTCAGGCACTCAAAGCTTGCCTTTGTTAGCCTAAAGAAGTTGATTTAAAACTACGTATATGTTTAAGCTTCAAAAAAGGCTTTTACGTGCATTCAAACCTTGCGTTTGACAGCACTAAAAGGCTTTTTTGAAGCGTCTGTACATCTTTATGCTAAAACATTGAAGAAATAACTTTTTATTGTACTTAATCGATCGTGTTTAGATACACTCAGTGAAGTATTGTAGCTAAAATTAGTGACTTTGTTTCACAGCAGTGCCGCTGCAAGCAACCATAAGCATGCTGCCGCGTGCTCCAATGGTTTCATAGTCAAAATCTACAGCGATCAAAGCATTTGCTCCCATTGCTGAGGCTTTTTCTTGTAACTCTCTTAAAGCAGTGTCTTTGGCTTGAACCAACACTTGTTCGTAAGAAGTTGATCGTCCGCCAAAAAAATCTCTTAGAGAGGCAAAAATATCACGCACGACATTTGCTCCAATGATGACCTCTGAGGTGACCACTCCAAGATATTCGATGTTTTTGTTTTGTAGAGTTGAGGTTGTTGTAGTAAGCATAATCACTTGTTTTAAAACAATCCAAACAATTCAGCATCGACCCTTCTGATGATTTTGCCTAAATCTTCAGGGTCGTTGGCAAAGTTGTTGTCGTCAATGTCAATGATTAAAATATTGCCCTTGTTGTAGGTTGAAATCCAAGATTCGTAACGTTCGTTAAGCTTTTTTAAATAATCAATTCTGATGGATTCTTCATAATCTCTGCCGCGCTCTTGAATTTGATTGACCAATTTAGGAACGCTTGCCTTTAAATAAATTAATAGATCTGGGGCTTCAATGTATTGTTCCATTGAGTGAAACAAAGAAAAGTAGTTTTCAAAATCACGTGTGGTCATCAAGCTCATTGAGTGTAGGTTTGGAGCAAAAATGAAAGCATCTTCATAGATTGTTCTGTCTTGAATTACATTCTTGTCACTGTTTCTGATCTCTAAAATTTGATTGAAACGCATGTTTAAGAAATACACTTGAAGGTTGAAGCTCCAGCGTTGCATGTCGTTGTAAAAATCATTGATGTAAGGGTTGCTCTCAAGCTCTTCAAGCTGTTTTTCCCATTTGTAATGATCGCCTAGCATTTGAGCTAAGGTTGTTTTTCCTGATCCTATGTTTCCGGCAACTGCAACGTGTTTTCCCATTGGTTTTCGTGTTTATAGATTGGCGAATATACGTAATATCATGCAAACTCTTTGTTTATGGGGTGGTGGCTTAGGTTAGTTGATGGAAATTGGTGTTTAAATTAATGAGGAAATTAATTAGAAAAGTGTTCTTTTAGTAGTTTTTGATTTTGTTTTTGGGAGGAACAGTTTGTTCTGGTGGTCTTTTGGCTAATAGCATTGCTTTTAGCCAAAAAAATGAATTCCGGAGTAGTTTAAAGGCTTTATGAGATAGCATCCAAGTAAATTCATTATTTTAAGTGATCATAGCATGAGGGTTTTTGAGTGTCTTTTTGCAAGTGTTTTTTATGTGATAATGATTTTTCATACTTGTATTTATGCGTTGGGCTCTATGTTGCTAGAGTTAGGTTTTCTATCATCAATTTCATTCTTGAAATCAAGATTTTTCAAAAAATATTTGACTGGATTTTATTGTTTTTGGATCTTCACATCACTAAAAAATAAAAACTATTTTAAAATTTAAATTTATAGCAGCTTTAGGATTAAGCTTTGCTTTATTCTCAAATGATTCTTGTAACAGCGAGAAGAATAATACAAGTGATCCATGTGACGTTAGTTTTAAGATTGATGAAAGTGATAATTGGGTGAGTAATTACATTAATGATGATCCAGAAGGCTTAGAATTATTGCACGTTTTGCAATATCTTAACAATACATGGAGAGAAGATGCTCAAGGCGTAGTTTATGTTTTTAAATACCAATATATAGATAGTGGAGATTGGTATTTTGAAATGTACGATTGTAATGGAGAAACTGTAGGTTTTGGCTCTTCTTTACAAGAGCTTGAGAACAAAGAATTTTTATATAATCACGAGTTAACTAACTATTTCAATATTTAAGCTAGTAAATCAAAGATTAAAGAGAAGCTCAAGTTTTGAAAAGTAACTTGAGCTTTTTTGTTAGTTAATTTTAGATTCTAAAATTAACTACGTTGCTAATGTGATTAAACTGTGTTATCATTCATCTTGGCAAGTGCTAACAGCATTGCTTTTAGCCGTGCTTTCACCACAAAGACACCAGTTAAACTTCAGGTTTCTAAAATTTACCAGGCTTTAAATCGCTCCTTTTTATTAGGAGGCTCACGAAATAAACACTAATTTTGCTTCTGTAAACACCTTTCTATGAAGTACTTAAACACTGTTTTTATTCTTCTTCTTGCAAGCTTTTCTCAAGTGATTCTTGCTCAACAAATCACAGCAGATCAAGATACTGTGTGCGTGGGTACTACAGTAACTTTTACGGTAAGCGGAATCAGTAATGAAGCTTATGCTGATGCTAATATAGATGACACAACCAATGTAATTGACACACTTAATTCTGTAAACAACACCTTTTCATATACATATACTCAAGCGGGAACGTATACTGCAGCTGCTTTTTTGATTCCTGAGTTTGTAAGTTATAATGCCCAGGTTGTTGTGGTTGATCAGCCGATCAACGCTCCGCAGATTGTCTCTTCGGTAGATCGTGTTTGTGATGCCTCTTCTGTCACTTTTTCTTTGCAAGGAGACATCGATGCTTTTTCAAATTCAACTTTTGCTTGGAAGGTGAACGGAGTTTTGCAACAAACCGCTGAAACCGCTACTTCAATGACCTATTTTCTTGAGCAAGACCAGACCCTTCAGGTGAATTTAAATGCTTATGATGCAAATCTTTGTGGTATTGAAAATGATATTCAGCTCTCAAAATTGGTGCCTACCTCTAACATTCAAATTAATCTTTCGAGTAGTGATGCAGATTGTGGATTAACCAATGGTGCAGTGACTTCTGCTGTTTTGGGTGGATCAGCTCCGCTAACATACAGGTGGAGTAATGGTGCAAGCACACAAAATTTGATTAATGTGAAGGCTGGGTTATATACCTTAAGTGTTACCGATGCTGATGGGTGTGAGAGCTTTCGTACAACAGGTGTAAGTGTGCCTGATGGACAAGGAGTTACTATTGATGGAGTTGATGTGATTGATGAGTCGTGCGTGGGGGCTTCTGATGGATCGGCTGAGTTGAATTATACAGTAAATTCTTCTGGATATGCGCTGACTTATTTTTCAACGGGTGCGCGCAACACACATCTGGTTGAAGATTTAACGCCTGGAGGGTATTTTGTATGGGCAGAAGACGAGAACGGCTGCGGGCAGTTTGAAGCGTTTAATGTATCGGGGTTTAGCAACGAGTTTGCTGATGTTGATGTTTTATCGCCCACTTGCTCAAATGCAGATGGAGAAATTCGATTTTTTCAAAGTGCTCAGACTTCTGGATGGCAACTTTCAATTGATTCAGGTCTTACCTACTATGGCATTGAAGATACGATTAAAGATGTCGCAGCAGGTATTTACTATTTAAAAATCAATACAGGAAACTGTGAGTTTTACAGCAGACTGCCTATTGTTGTTGTCAATCAAATTGCCAATACAGTTGTAGTGAGTGCGGCAAGTGTGACTGCTCAAGATTGTAATCAAAACAATGGTTCTTTGAAGTTAAAAGTAGAATATGACTTTGCTCCAGACCATACTCTTTCTGAAGTAAATTGGCTTGACTTAGGAGTTTCTGATCAATTGAATGGCCAGAAGTTTGTGAGTCAGCAAAACCTTCAAGCAGGTGTGCAACAAATTCAAATTTTAGCTTTTGATAGTTTAAATAATGTTTGTGAGCAACTTCTGACTTATGAAGTGCCTTCTACTCAACCTTCACTTCAAGAGCTATGCGTGGCAACTGTAATTGGTCAAAACAACACAGAGGTGCGTTTTGAGCCTGAAGCTGGTTTTGATTTATACAACATATACAGAGAAGATTACACCTCTAAATCATTTCATTTCTTAAAACAGATCAATGTGCAAAATGGCGAGGCGGTCTTTTTAGACAACCAAATCGATGCTGGGGTAAAGTCACACCGTTACAGTGTCAAAAAAGTAGATGCTTGTGAGGCAGAGTCTGATTTTGCATTGGCTCATCGCACGACACATTTGACGCATGAGCGTATGAGTAATTCAGATATTCAGCTTGCTTGGCAGCCCTATCAAGGCATTGTTGCAGATTCAGTTGTCTTAATGTTAGATACAACAGGCTCTGCTCAAGATTCACTGTTTTATGCTTACAAAAGTTTTGCATTAGGCACTGAAAACTATACGCTTACTCAGGCAGAGATTATGGCTGATACTGGCCTGTCAAATGCTTTGGCACAAGGTAAGTTGAATTTTTTAATAGAATACGCTTCTAGCGATTCGTGTGCAGTAGTACTAAAAGCAAATAGTAACAACAATACTCGGTCAAATAAAGATATGTGTTGCAGAGATGGCAGTATTTTGTATGTGGCTTTTGCCAATGCAAATCCTGTAAGCGCTGCTTCAGTGTGTGATGGGAGCATTGAGGTAGAGGTCTATGGCGGAGCTGCTCCGTATACTTTTACTTGGTCACAGGCGGGTTTAAATGGAAGCTTGGCTACAGATTTATGTGCTGGGTATTATCAAATTACGGTAACTGATCAAAACAACAATACTGTTGTGACAGGTGCTCAAGTAGAATTGACGACTTCTTTAGTAATGAATCAAGTTAAAGGTTTTGAGGTGTACCCCAGACCTGCAAAAGACAAGCTTTTTATTGAAGCTGAAAGCCCTATTACTCAAATAGAGTTGTTTGATGGGCAAGGTAAGCGCGTATTGTCTCAACAAGTTGCCATGCAAGGGCAAGTGGTTGTTTCTTTGAGTGAGAAGCTTTCAAAAGGGTTTTATGTGCTTGTCTTACATACCCAACAAGGTGTGTTGCGAGAAAAAATTCTTACAGAGCGGTAACTCTTTTTTGGGTAGTGCGTAACATGGCCTCAAGGCCATGAGGCAATACTTCAAATATTACAAGATTTTATTGGTAGCTTTTTGCTGCTTTAATGTTGACCTTGTTGTCTCACAGCAATACACCATTCAAAACATTGCTCCAAGTTCTTTGGGGAAGTTGGCGCCTCAAAACTGGTGCGTGTCTCAAAATAGTTTACAGCATGTTTTTATTGGAAACAATAAAAATATAGTAGTTTCAAACGGAACTTTTTGGTCAGAAATTACTGTAGGTAATGATGCAAAAGTATACGATTTGCTCTCAAATCAAAAACAAGTTTATGTAGGTGCTTATGAAGAATTTGGAGTCATTTTTTTAAATGATAAAGGGGCGTATGTCTATCAAAGTTTTAGGGCGCTTTTAAAAGATTCTGAAAAACAAATTGGGCCGATCATCAAAGTACTACAAAAAGGAGATGAAGTCTTTTTCTTTAATCATTTTAAAGTTTTTATTTACAATATAAAAAATCAGTCCTTAACTGAAGTTTCTTTAAAAAATATTGAGGTTGAATATGCTTTTGAATTTGATGACAAGATTATAATGTATGATCACCATCACAATAAATTATTTAAGCTTAATCGAGATTTGAAATCGCAACCATTTTTAGATATTCCCAATTCTCATCTTGTTGTTGCAGTCAAAACTTTTAAAAATAAATTATATATCTTATTCGATCATGATTTTATTCATGTGTACAATAAGAATTTAGAGCTCGTTGAGCAAAAATATTTTGATAAACAATTTTGTAATCAGGTATTTACAGATTTTGAAATGATTGGAGATAAGATCTTGTTAGCTTCTAAAAAAGGTTTATTTCTTTTTGATCAAAATCAAACGCTGTTACAGCATTACGATCAAAGTTCAGGGCTTAGAGACAATCATGTAACTGATCTTTTTATGGATAAAGCCCAAAACATATGGCTTACCCTCAACAATGGCGTGTCTGTTTTAAAGCCTAAATTAAACCCAAGCCTGCAAAAATTGAATGCAAAAAATTCTTTGCAAGGATTAATCGAAGATGTTACTCTTTTTGATGATGATGTATATGTTTCAACTCATGAAGGCGTTCAATACAAAAACAATGACTTGTTTAAAAAAGTAGACAAGGGAGCAAACATCTTATCTGCATCATGGGATTTGTGTGCGGTTAACATCAATGGGACAAAACAGTTGTTGAGCATCTCAAATGCAGGGGTACACCGCATTCATCAAAACAAACCCGCTGAATTCTTGTTTAGTGCCTATGCTTACCGGCTTGAGCAGTCAGTTAAAGACCCTAAAAGAGTCTTTGTAGGGCTTGATGATGGGTTAAAAAGTATGTATTACAAAGCAAATGAATGGGTAGATGAGGGCTATTTGTTAAAGACCAACTATACGGCGTTTAATATTACTCAAAAGAATGATCTTATTATTTTAGGAGATGACCCGCAAGGGTTTTATACAGAACTTAAATGCGATCAATCAAATGAACAGATTAAATACCTCTGGCATAAAACATATGACCATAAGAATCAATTGCCAGTAGGTATGGTTGTACCTGAAGGCGATTTTGTGGGTACAGATAAAGGCATCTACCAAAAAATAGACACTCTCTTCAAGCCCATCAACGAAATCAATGAATTGTTTCCTGTAAAGAATCCTTACATCCACCGCTTAAAACAAGATTTTCAGGGGAATTATTGGGTAGTAGTGCAATGGACAGATACCATCAAGGGGCAAAAAAAAGAAAAGCAGCAAGTGGGGTATTTGCAGAAAACCATTTCGGGTTGGCATTGGATCACAGACCCTTTTTTAGAGCTTTCAAAAGGCAAGATAGATGCCATTACTCACGTCGATTCTTTTGTGACCTATTTGGGCGGAACAAATGGTTTGTATGTCTATGATAAGCGTGAAGAAAAACCTTTAAATCAGCAGTTTAAAGTTTCAGTGGCAGGGGTTGAGACCCTGAGAGACCATATTTTGTTGTTTGGGGGAGTATTTGTAGATCAAAATAACCGACCTATAGAAGAACAACCTGAACATCAAAAGCTTAACATCGCATATACAAACAACAGTTTAAAGATTGATTTTGCGAGCGATAATTTCGAGCCTGAAATGCGTTATGCATACAAAATTGAACCTCTTGATCAAACCTACAACGAGTTCTCTTATCAGAATTTTACCGAGCTTAAAAATTTGCGTGAAGGCTCCTACACCATTTTTGTAAAAGCCAAAAGCCCTAGAGGAGCCATTGCGTTTGCAAAACCATATTCATTTACTATTTTGCCACCTTGGTATAGAACTTGGTGGGCCTACCTGCTCTATTTTTTGCTAACAGCAATTATTGCTTTTAGCATCTTCTTTGTTTGGACGAAAAATTTGCGCACTCAAGTCAATCTCAAAACCAAAGAGGTAGTCACCCAAAAAGAAATCATTGAAGAGAAAAACAAAGACATTACACAAAGTATTGCATATGCTGAGAAAATACAACGCTCATTGCTGCCTTCTGAAAAGCTCATGCAAACACATTTAAACGATCATTTTGTGCTTTTTAAGCCAAGAGACGTAGTTAGCGGAGATTTCTATTGGGCAGCTAAACAGGGTAATTGCTTTTATTTTGCTTTGATGGATTGTACAGGCCATGGAGTGCCTGGGGCCTTTATGTCAATGATTGGTAATGCAGGTTTAAACGAGTTGGTGTTAGAAAAAAAACTACAAGACCCTGGCGAGATTTTAAATGCTTTAAGAATTAATATTATTAAAGCGCTTTCTCAAGACGGAACAACTGCAAACCGAGATGGTATGGATGGAGTGCTTTGTAAACTCAATACTGATAGTCAGACACTAGAATATGCTGCTGCAAACAACAGTCTGTTTGTTTTGAGGTCGTCACATGAGTCACTTGAGTATTTGCAAGCTCATAAAACTTCTACAGATCAGATCTATGTCAGTGAGTTAAAGGGACAAAAGATGCCGATTGGCTATTACCCTGAAAAGCAAGAAGATTTTTTGACTCAAAAACTTAAACTTAAACAAGGAGATCGTCTATACTTAACTTCTGATGGATTGCCCGATCAATTCGGAGGCCCGAAGGGTAAAAAGTTTAAAAAGACAAACTTCTTAAAATTATTGACTCAGTTGCAAAGTCAATCAATGTCTAGTCAAAAACAAGCTATTGATCAAGCTTTTGTTGGTTGGATGAGCTCTGAGCATGAGCAGATTGATGATGTGTGCGTGATAGGGGTAAAAATTTGAAAGCTAAATTTTCTCATTCTTCGTAGTTTACAGTAGTTTCTTTGCACGTAAAAAACTCTGCTGTGCCTTGAGAAAGGATGCCGTCTGTAGTGTCATTTCCTAAAAAGATGTAGTACTGCTTTTGACCGCTTCCGTTTATTCTAATGCCTCCAGTTGATGCAGATGTAATAGTGCTATTAAATGTTACAGAGCCAACGTTAGCGCCATCAATCATGATGCCAACTTTAGGGGTGAAGCCTGATGATGAGCATGGAGTGCATATAACAGATAGTCTTGCGTATGACCAATCATTTGTAGTACACTCGCACTCTCCGTTAACGCAGTTGTCAAATTGGCATATGGTTGTTTCGCATAAATCATTGTTTTTATTACACGAAAAGATAACGAGAGCACTTATAATTAAAAAAGAAGATATAAAAGATTTCATTTAATTTGAATTTTTTCAAAATTCACAAATTTGACCAACCTTACCAACTATTTACTAACTTTAATTTAAAATAAATTTTAATGTCAGTAATCAATCAAGGAGATGTTTTAGTAACCCTAAATAAAACAATTTCAACCATTGAATTTAATCACCCTTTAAGCAATTCTTTGCCCGGAAAACTCCTTTCTAAACTTGTAAATACAATCACTGAGCAAGGTGAAAATGATGAGGTGAACGTCATTGTCCTAAAAAGTGCTGGTGAGCGTGCTTTTTGTGCTGGAGCTTCTTTTGATGAACTTATTGCCATTAAAGATCTCGAGCAAGGCAAAGAGTTTTTCTCTGGTTTTGCAAGGGTAATCAATGCGATGCGCAAGTGCCCTAAATTTATCATTGGTAGAGTACAGGGTAAAGCTGTTGGTGGAGGGGTTGGATTAGCCGCTTCTGTTGATTATTGTTTGGCTACAAAATATGCATCTGTCAAGCTCTCAGAATTAGCCATTGGGATTGGACCTTTTGTTGTTGGACCTGCAGTAGAGCGCAAGCTAGGGTTGGCTGCTTTTTCTGATATGAGCATCAATGCCACCGAGTGGAAATCTGCCCAGTGGGCTCAGCAAAAAGGTTTGTTTAGTGAAGTTTATGAAGATGCGTACATGCTTGATCATAAAGTTGAAGAATTGGCAGAAAGACTTTCAAAATTTAATCCTGAGGCGATGAAACGTCTGAAAAAAGTATTTTGGCAAGGCACAGATCATTGGGATACACTTTTATTTGATCGTGCTGAAGATAGTGGTCAGTTAGTGCTTTCTGAGTTTACTAGAAATGCGATCAACAGTTTTAAGAAGAAGTAATGGAGCATTTTCAGCATGCTTTTTGGTATCCGACAAACTAAAGTTTGAAGTCCTCCAAAAAGCAGCTTGAAAATGCTCCATAAAATCTATTTCCCTCTGCCCTGTAAGACAATCAATACCGTATGAATCAGTATTTTGAAATCTACTACTAAAGACATGTTTTCAATGTACAATACATCATATTTTAAGCGCTCTATCATTTCATCAACATTAGAAGCATAACCATATTTAACTTGTCCCCAAGAGGTAATGCCTGGTTTTACGCGATGTAAAAACTTATAATGCGGAGCCCTTTTAACAATTTGTTCAATGAAAAAGGCACGTTCAGGTCTTGGTCCTACCAAAGACATTTCTCCTTTTAAAACATTAAAAAATTGCGGAGTTTCATCTAAACGACTCATACGTAAGAATTTTCCAATTTTAGTAACTCTTGGGTCGTCTTCTTTTGCTAAAATTGGCGTAGATTTTTCGGCATCGATGCGCATTGATCTGAACTTAATAATCTTAAAAGGTTTTGATTTTTTACCAATCCGCTCTTGGGTGTAAAATACTGGGCCTTTTGAAGAGCATTTTACTAAGATGGCAAGCAGTAAGAAAATCCACCAGAAAAAAACAAAAACAAATAAAGAAACTACAATATCTATGGCACGTTTGATGACCAATTGCCATTTATCAATGATCGTTTGGTTGATTTCAATCAAGGGAACGCCCATAATTGAAGTCATTTTAACTTGACCAGCTAACAAACTGTATAGGTCAGGGCTTACTTTAATCACTACCTCATGGGTGCTTAGTGTTGAAAGAATTGTACTTAGATTGCTTTTTTTATCGTCTTCAAGGGCGATGATTACTTCTTGAATATTATGTTGTGCAATCAATGTGTCAAGTTGATTTATTTGATTGCTCGAAATGATTTTTTTAATGTCAAATCCAGTGGCAATTTTGTTGGTTTCAATTAGGTTTTGAATTTCAAGACTCCTTTTGCCCTTACCAATGATTAAGGTTGCAAAACCAATTATTTTTCGTTGAATTTTAGAAATGGTAATTGAGCTAAGTATGAACCGAGGAACAGCTGTTAAAACAAAATGTGCAGAAAAATAAAAGCCAATAGCCTTGTAGTAATCTTTATATGAGGCAACTACATCGTCAAGCATGATGATGAAGAAAATGCACATAACACCCAAGACGCTTTGAATAAATGTTTGAGAAAATTCTTTGAATCGAGATTTTCTGTAAGGCGCATTGTAGAACCCTAACAGATAGTAAAAGCAAATCCACCCAAAAGGAATAATGCAAAGCCCTACGTAGAAGTTGGTGTCAAATTCAACAGGTACTTGGTAGCCAAATTTGGCAGATTCTAAGATGTTTTTTCTGAAAAAAAATAGGGCAATCCACCCAAGAGCAGCAGAGCAAAAATCTACTGTGATGTATTTTATTTTTTGAAGACCTTGATGCATTAAAAATTGGGATGAATCAGCTTGATGTTGTCAAGGTAAGTGGTTCCGCTCGTCAGGTCAGTTCCGGTGTAAGAAAGTATGGCAATTCGGTGAGAAACAGCCGTGCTAAATTGACTGATGTTGGGTTCGAGATCAATGTAAATTTTGTTGTAGTCAGCTTTAGGGTAAAGCACAATAATTGAGCTTTCATCAACATCTCCAGGTAGGTTTGTGATCAACCTGATTTCAATGAAAACATCAGATTTGTAATCTAATTCAAGATAAACAGGAATACCCAGTTTTGGAAGGGTAAAAGCATCTGAAATGCTATAAAAAAAAGCTTCTTGGCTGGGTAAAGAGATCTTTGCGCTACCCATTCCCTCAAAGACTTCTTCAGGTTGTTGGGTGATTTCAAGAGGAACGCTCTCATTGGTGGTTTCAAACGTTGAGGTAAGCTGCTCGAAATCTTCAATTAAAGCAAAAGTTAAATCGTTGAAATATTGAACAGTTGGTCGAATGGTGTCGATTCGATTTTTAGAAAGTTCAACATCAGCTTCATAGTATTTATAGAATGGGTAATCAACACGAAGAGCAGCGGCTCCGCTGTTTTTAATGCCTGCTTTTACTTTGATGTTATCGGTTTCTTTTTGTTTGAAAACAGGAAATAATTTAGGCAGCTCATATCCACCCACAAATTGATCATTCACAAAAACCCAAGCATCAGGAGTATTTTTTGAGTTTGATCCTTGTGTGGTGTAATCTGTCTGGACAGAAATGCTATCAATGTATATGTATGCCGGGATGTCTTCTTCAGAATTAATCACTTCACAGCTGCTTAGCCCCGTGATGCAAACTATAATTACGAGTATATACTTAATGCTTTTCAAAATTTAAAGAAAAAACAAAATTAGTGATATTTATTAGGCCTGTAAAGGGTGTTGGGGTTAAAATAATTTTACTAACTTAGTGCTCAATTGAGAGGGTCACGTGGCCGAGCGGTTAGGCAGAGGTCTGCAACACCTTTTACGGCGGTTCGAATCCGTCCGTGACCTCAAATTAAATTCATTAACCCGTTGAAAATCAGTTTTTTTGACGGGTTTTTTGTTTGTGTTTGTCACAACATTTGTCACAACATGTTTTTGAAACTTGGCTTGCCTGGTAACTATGCAGTGAAGGTCTTCGTAGCAAGAGTATTGTTTTAGAAAAAAATATGGAAAATGATATAGAAAGCATAATAGAAAATTTTTTAGAAAATAAACGTGAAGTTTCTAGCTTTTTCAAAGGTCAAGATAAAGACGAGTCTTCTACAGTTTTTGAGAACTTAACTGATGGGTTTATTTTTAAATCGAGTCGCTTTCAAGATTACAAAGAAGTATTCAATAGGTATGTTTATTCATGGTTTGTTTTGTCAAAATGGATTGACCTTAGTTTCAACATGACATTTGAAGATCCTGAAGAGTATAATAGACTATTTAGCTCTTCTAATTCATATAAAAAGGAATATAATTTTCTCTTTGAACAAAAGAAAAAAGAGATAAAAGGTATGACAGAATTAGAGTTTATCGAATTTGAGATTTTATACCATCAGCAGCTATTAATTAATGAAAATGTCAATTACAAGGACAGATATTCCTTTAATAAGTTTGACTTTTTATTCAAAGACGAATATGACTCAGATTTGGTAATGTGTACACTTGATAAAGCAGTTTTAGGTTACTTTAATTATCCAATAGAGATTTCAGTTCCGCTCAGTATAAATATGCTTGAAAGCTATAAGAAGTCACAAATTCAAAAACAAGATTTTCTTAGAGATAAGAAGAAGGCAATAGAGCAAAGAAGACTATTTGAACAAGAAAATTTTGTACCTCAAAGTGAGACTATAATAACAAAATCTAGTCAACTCGTTTTGTATTTATCAGAGATAGGGCTGCTTAATTTGATAATTGAAAATTATAAGGCTAAAAGTAGAGGTGAAATACAGTTTACTAAATTAGCCCAAATTTTAAAACCCCTTTTTAAGGGTATTAACAGTGATACTTTAAGGAAATTGTTAAATGACCTTGGTACAGGAAGAAAAAACGACCCTTTAAATAAAGCAACTAACGTTGAAACAGTATCCAAAGAGCTTCAAAACTTGTTTTCAACATATCCTGATTTGAAAAAAATAAAAAAATAATCAATTGTTAATCAGCATTTTAAATCGATTCTCTTTGATTTTTTAAAAAAAATTCTTCCCCTTTAAATCCCCTTTGTCTCTTTGAAGTCATAATCTGAAGGGCGAATTTATTATTCGGTCTTGTTAAATAGTTATTATGATAAAAAGAGAAATTAAAGCCTCACCTCGGCTTATTACAATAGAGGAAGCAACACAAATATTTAAAGTTTCAAAAC
>JAHDHZ010000063.1:0-6435 GCA_020631045.1 Flavobacteriales bacterium
CTTGAATTAGATAGTGTAGAGCAAAGAGGCTTGTTTCGTAATGTAGTGCTTTTTGGGTTAGGGTTTTCACATTTAATAGGCAAAGAAAAAGAGCTTTATATAAGCTTCACCCAAAATTATCGAGCAGTTAATTTTAATGATCTTAGAGTAGTGAACCCCAATTTTAAAATTGATGAAAACCTAAAAGATGAAAAAGGGTTTTCAGTAGATGTTGGTTTGCGCTCTAAAAGAGTAAAAAATACTGCTTTTGATTTGAGCGCTTTTGCCCTTTTTTATCAAGATAAGCTTGGGGTAACTTTAAGTGTTGATTCACAAACCAACGCGGTTCATCAACTTAGAACTAATATTTCTAATGCTATAAATACAGGTATTGAGGGTTATATTGAGCATTATGTTGTAAATTCAACCAATACGACCCTATCAATATTTTTAAATGCAACAGCTACTTTTTCACACTATACAGGGAACAATGTGCCTGCTGTTAAAGGAAATAAAGTCGAGTATACACCTTTGTTAAATTTAAGATCAGGCATAAAACTCGGCTATCATCAGCTTAAAGCACAATTGCAAGTTTCTCACACCTCAGATCAATACAGTGATGCGACAAATGCAGATCTAGTTGCTAATGCTACGGTAGGATTGATTCCATCATACACTACAGTAGATTTAAATACTTCATATACATTTAAAAAAATTGAGTTATCTGCTGGAGTGAATAATTTACTGAATGCTCATTATTTCACTACACGTGCTACTGGTTATCCAGGACCAGGTATTTTGCCCGCTAACTTTAGGAATTTTTATTTTTCGGTTGGATATAGCTTTTAAAGGTCTGTTCTTAAGTAATAGTCATCATTAAGCTTAAAAGCAATTACGCCATTATTAGGCTGCACAAGAATTTGATGATTTTGGACATCTGTAGTTACATACACATTTGAAAAAATCTGCCCGTGTATGCTGATTTGATGCAATTGATCAATTTCTTCTTCAATCATGAAAATATTGTTCTCATCAATAGTAGGATCGTGCTTATGTGTAAGCATTTGCCCTTTAGTGTATGGAGAAATAGCTGAAAAATGCGTGAAGAAGAAATCATAAAAACGCAACGATTCAGCCTCGTAGTTCTCTACTGCCAAAATAGTTTCTAAAATCACTTGTTGATTTACATCACGATAAATGTTTCTGTAACTTTCTGCCTCATAATATTTACAAGGGGTAGGTTGAAAAGGGTCACTTATAGCTTCACACAAATATTTGGTGCAAATACGGTCAGTTGTTTTGTGCTCTACATCTAAGTTAAAGGTATATGCATCTCCATTTTGGTTTTCAAAGACAATACCTGTTTGACTTTGAGTGAGTATAAATGTTTTTGAAACTGTAGCTAGGTTGATTTCTCCGACCTTTTCAGATGAACACATTCCACCGTTAGAGTTTGATCCACATGAAGAGGCAGACATTAAATATAAACCAATGATCGTATAGAGTAGTTTTTTCATGATAGTGCAAATTTAAGTATAAATACTGCTGTTAGTCAATAAAAAGGGGCGTTTACACTGCCCCTTTTGTGGTTGATTAGAAAGAATTAATTCAACTCGGCTTTTTTGCCTAGCATTAAGATACTTGAAGCCAAGATCTCTGTAAAATAACGTTTATTGCCTTCTTTATCTTCATAGCTTCTATGCATGAGTTTGCCTTCAATGGCTACTTGTTTGCCTTTAGATAAGAACTTTTGAGCTACATCTGCGAGTCTTCCCCAGGCAATGACTTTATGCCATTCAGTTTGTTCAACAAATTCACCTTCTTTGTTCTTGTATTTGTCTTGTGTTGCAATACTCATTTTTGAGAGTTTGCGACCCCCATCTAATTCTAAAAAATCTGGATCTGCTCCTAAGTTGCCAATTAAACGTATTGAGTTGTTTGGTTTGTGCATGTTTAAAAATTTAAAATAATGAGCCTCAAAGTTTTAAAAATTAAAAAGCAGAGCCGTTTTTTATACGTTTAGATACGTAATTAAACGTTTATAAACGTTTAATTTCATGTTCGTTGTTGACTTGAATAAACATTTTAATTACCCTAATAAGACATCCAAACAACAAACACTATGATTCAAACTTGTAAGCATTGCGGAGATAATTTTCGAGGCAGGGTAGATAAAAAATTTTGCACCTCACACTGCAGAAGTACTTTTTACAACAAAAACAAAGAGAAAATCACAAGACCTTTTAAACAGGTTAATCAAGTGTTAAAACGCAATTATTTCATTCTGAACAAGCTCACCAGTCAGCGTAAACGTGTAAAGACGAACAAAGAAACACTTTTAAAAGAAGGCTTTAATTTTGATTATTTTACCAATGTACTTTCTGCTAAAAACGGTAAAACCTATTACTTTTGCTATGATAGGGGCTATTTACCCATCACAAGTCAGACCTACAGCATTGTAGTGAAAAAAGAATTTGCTTGAAACAAGATAAAGCCTTAGACATTTTAAAAGCAGGTCAAAATGTGTTTTTGACGGGCAGTGCTGGCACTGGTAAAACCTATGTGCTCAATCAGTACATTGATTATTTAAAGGCTCGAAAAGTATCTATAGCAGTTACAGCTTCAACTGGAATCGCAGCCACACACATAAAAGGAATGACCATACATGGATGGTCTGGTTTAGGAATTAAAGATTCAATTACACGTAGAAATCTCAATTTAATGGCTACCAAAAAGTACCTTAAAAAACCTTTAGAAAAGGTGAAGGTGCTGATTATTGATGAGATTTCTATGTTGCATAAAAAGCAGTTTGAAGCGGTCAATACTATTCTGCAGTACTTTAAGAATTCAGCGCGCCCTTTTGGAGGAGTACAAATTATTGTGTGTGGAGATTTTTTTCAGTTGCCACCAGTTACTAAAGTGCAAGAAGCTTCTCGCGACAAGTTTTGTTTTATGGCGCCAGCTTGGGTGGATGCCGCCTTTAAGGTGTGCTATTTAACAGAGCAATACCGTCAAGAAAAAGATGACTTGACTGAAATTTTAGATGAGATGCGTTCAGATTCTATCTCTGAAGAGTCTTTGCAAGCTTTGCAATCGAGAAATATCTCAACAGAAGCCGTCTCAACCAAACTATACACTCATAATGTAGATGTAGATCGAGAAAATGAGCGCATGCTTGATTTGTTAGATGCGCCTAAAAAAACCTTTAAGGCGAAAGTTACAGGCAATCAAAAATTAAAAGAAGCTTTGGCTTCAAGCGTTTTAGCTCCCGTTGATTTAAAGCTTAAAAAAGGAGCAAAGGTGATGTTTGTGAAAAACAATTTTGAAGCGGGCTATGTGAATGGATCATTGGGTGAGGTGTTGGGGTTTAACCCTGATGGATTTCCGATTGTAGAGTTGAAAAGTGGTAAGATATTAACCGTTGGTTTGGCTGACTGGGAAATCAGGGATGATGAAGGTAAAAAACTAGCAGGAGTAAAGCAATTTCCATTGCGGTTGGCTTGGGCCATTACAGTACATAAATCTCAAGGCATGACCCTAGAGGAAGCAGAAATTGATTTGTCAAAAACCTTTGAAAAAGGCCAAGGTTATGTAGCACTCTCGCGTTTAAAATCTTTAGAAGGACTATTTTTGAAGGGTTTAAATCAAACAGCTTTGCAGGTTGATGCGCTGGCCTTGAAAGCCGACCAAAGGTTTAGAGAACTCTCACAAGAAATAGATCTGCAATTGACCCATCAAGAGCTACAAGTAGTGCACAATCAGTTTGTTGAGATTTGTGGTGGAACTATTAAAAAGACAGAAATTGAAAAACAAGAGAAGAAATTAAAAAAGAAAGCCAAAAAGGAAAAACTCCATAAAACCAACACCTATGAGCAAACTAAAGAAATGCTCTTAGAGAAAAAGCCTTTAGAAGAGATTGCAAAAGAAAAAGGCATTCAACTTAGAACGCTTTACAGCCACTTAGATAAAATTCACAAAGAAGATGCAAGTTTTGATTTTTCATTTTACAGACCACTTGATGAGGTGTTTGACAAGGTAAAGCAAGCCTACGAGTATCTTTATAAAGACTCAAACAAAGAGTTTAAGCTCAGACCTATTTTTGAGCATTTGAATGAGCAAATTTCTTATGAGGATATTAAGCTTTGTTTGCTTTTTATAAAGTAAGTCCTCTGGATCTTTTCTTCTCTCATTTTTATAGAAATTTTTTTTGATGAGAGAAGAAAAGATCCAGAGGACTTACTTTATAAAAACCTTAGAGTTAATTCCAACAACCTGCTTGATTTGTTCTCTTTACTTTCGAGATGTCAAAACACATTTCATCAGCAATAGCTAAAAGCGTATCGTAATCGTTTTGAGCAATGGTTTGCTGTTTGGCGAGTACATATAAATTGTCTTTAGCAGGATTTCCAACCAACATGAGTCCGTCAGTGCCATCAAAATATAAAATCCAATAATCGCCCTCTCCACCCGGAAAAGAAGGAAAAGAAACTTTCAATTTACTAAAGTCATTTACATCTGGAGCATAGGCAAATCCTTGAATATCACTGTTAAATCCGAAGCGATCACAAGAATTATATACCGTTACCTGACCAGGAGTTGAGCTTTGAGAATATTCAGCAGTTGTGCAATCGCAGCCAATACTGAAAAATTGATTCATACTACCATGTTCGTACCACAGACCTAAAAAATCATTTAAGTTTGCATCAGCATCAGTTGTGACTGGCAAACAATTTTGAGAAGGTTGTTGGTTACAAGATGAATTGTTCAATAAAAGAATTGCAAATAAAGGGTAAAATAGTTTTTTCATGATTTTCAAAAATTTCTGAAAACAAAATTATAAAATAAAATTTGGCAAAACAAACATATTTTGAAATAGAACATTACTTATTTGAACGGCTGCCCATTTATCAAAACCAAGGAAAAGCGGCTTTTAAACCAGGACTAGAACGTATTGTAGCTTTACTTAAAGTACTTGGAAATCCACACAAAAAAATAAAATCTGTGCACATTGCAGGTACAAATGGTAAAGGTTCTACTGCTAACATGTTGGCCTCAGTATTTCAAGAGCAAGGATACAAGACGGGCTTGTACACCTCTCCGCACTTGGTTAGCTATCGAGAACGCATTCGCATAAATGGGCAGATGATTGAAAAAGATTTTATAATCAGTTTTGTTGAGCAACTAAAACCCAGTATTGAAAAAATCAATCCTTCGTTTTTTGAGATTACTGCCGCTATGGCCTTTGCTTATTTTTATGATCAAAAAGTAGATTATGCGATCATTGAAACAGGTTTGGGTGGAAGGCTTGATTCTACAAATGTGATTACTCCATTCTTGTCTGTCATTACCAATATAGGTTTTGACCACATGGCTATCTTGGGAGATACCATTGAAAAAATTGCTTTTGAAAAAGCGGGCATCATCAAAAAAAATGTGCCTGTTGTGATTGGTAGGGAGCAACCCGAAGCTCTAAATGTGTTCAAGGAAAAGTCAAGTAGTCAAAATGCAAAAATGCATATGGGTTTTGACTATGCAAAAAAATTGCCTGCATTAGAATTAAAAGGAGCTTATCAGCAAGAAAACTTAAAGACAGTACTTACATCCCTTGAGGTGTTACAAGAAAAAGGTGTCAATTTTGACCAGTTCAATATTGAAAAAGGCTTGTTAAATATCTCAAAAAACACTCACTTCAAAGGCCGTTTTCACCTTCTTGAAAAATCAAAACACTTTCTTCTCGATACTGCTCACAACAAAGACGCTTTATCAAAAGTGTTTAAGCAAGTCGATACATTAGACTTTCAAGAACTTCACCTAGTCATTGGCATAGTCAATGACAAAGATGTTGCCTCTATTTTACAACTCTTGCCTAAAAAAGGGCACTACTATTTATGTGCTCCAAACGTGATTCGTGCCTTGCCGGTAGAAACTCTGCACGACCAAAGCAAAGACCTGTTAAACATACAAGGCACCTATAAAACGGTCAAAGCAGCCATAAAAGCCGCTGAGAAAAAAGCCACTAAAAACGATCTGATTTACATTGGGGGCAGTACCTTTGTAGTTGCTGATGCCTATGCGCACTATTTTAATCATACTGCTGACTAGTCAAGTTTTACTTGCGCAAAACCAATCGCAAGACACCGTGAACTATAAGTTGCGATCAAGCCTTATGTATGGGTTTTATGGTGCCGCTTTAAGCACTACTATGGTCGGATTATATGATTTGTGGTACAAAGAGCAGCCTGCCACCAAGTTTCACTTTTTTAACGATGCTACCCAATGGCAGGGTATGGATAAAATAGGGCACAGCATCTCTTCTTACTACATCGCCCGTTCTTTGCATGGGTCTTTAAGATGGGCGGGAAAAACACAACAAAAAGCTATTTGGCAAGGAGCAGTAGGCTCAATGCTATTTATGAGCGGCATTGAAATTTTAGATGGATTTTCTGCCGATTGGGG
>JAHDHZ010000063.1:6535-8744 GCA_020631045.1 Flavobacteriales bacterium
CAATGCTATTTATGAGCGGCATTGAAATTTTAGATGGATTTTCTGCCGATTGGGGGTTTTCAATGGCTGATATGGCGTTTAATGTTACAGGAGTAGGTTTGTTTGCAGCCCAAGAAGCCTTGTTTAACAAGCAACGCATTAAAATGAAGTTTTCTTCTCATTTGAGCCCTTATGCGCAGTATCGCCAAGATGTATTGGGCAAGAGCTATATGCAGCGTTTGCTGAAAGACTACAACGGGCAAACCTATTGGTTGAGTACTTCTATTGCTGATTTTGCCCCTCAAAGCAAATGGCCTAAATGGTTAGATGTAGCGGTAGGCTATTCTGCTGATGGTATGTTGGGCGGAAAATCTAATCCTACAACCAATGAACAAGGGCAAATCTTACCCACTTTTGAAAGGCAAAGCCAGTTTTATTTGAGTTTTGATGTTGATTTAGAGGATTTGCCGGCTAAAAAACGTTGGGTTCGAAGTGTGTTGAAGACGTTGAATTTTGTGAAGATTCCTTTGCCGGTGGTGGGGTTTGAAAAGAGTAGGGGAATGTTTTTTCAGCCAGTATACTTTTGATCTTAAAAACAATTTGTAATTTGTAGCTGATTCATGAGAAGTTCAGCGATTATCACATCATTCTTAATGCTTTATTTATCTGCATTCACTCAAAGTGCAGATCAGGGCGAGGCGCGCGGAGATTTTGTTTACGGAAATTGGAAAGGAACCATCACCGAGTATACTCAGCTACTTAAAGATGACCCTGAAAACGCTACTTATCATTATCGTGCAGGCATAGGTTATTTAGAAACATACATTGATCACAGCAAAGCTGTTTATCATTTAGAGCAAGCCATCAAGTATAATACTTCTGAGAAAAATGCCAGCTTTATGCTTGCCAAGGCTTATCATAGAAATTATGAATTTGACAAAGCCATTCTGAAGTACGACATCGCTATTAAAAATGCTGGAGATGAACAGTTGATTTCTAGGGCAAAGCTCTACCAGAAAATGTGTGAAAAGGCTAAGAAAATGGTGGGCAGTCCACTCAAAAACATTACGATAGAAAATTTGGGTTCAAAGATCAATTCACCTGGTTTAGACTTTACGCCCTATGTTGATGAAAAAGAGTCGATGCTCTTTTTTACTTCAAATAGAACCAAGGGAAATGGTGGGTATTTAGCAGCCAATGGCTTGTATACCAAAGATATTTTTATGGTCAAAGAAAAATCTGGCAATTGGACAAAAGCGCGTTCAATCGGAGGGTCAATCGGTACAGATCACGATGAGCAAATTGTAGGTTTGCATCCAAATGCAAGTCATTTATTTACAGATTTTGCTGAGCTAAAAGTGCATGATGATTTACAAATCAGTAAGCGTATTGGTAGGGCTTTTGGTAAAAACGAATCGTTTTCAGAAGATTTAAATCTGCCATCGACCAAAGAATTTACAGGCTGTTTAAACAGTGCTGGTGATGTGCTTTATTTTGCCTCAGACCGAGTAGGGGGCAAGGGTGGATTAGACATTTATACGACCAAAAAATTACCCGATGGCACCTGGGGTTTAGAAACCAATGTAACTGAATTGAACTCTGAATGGGACGATGCTTTTCCGCACATGATGCTGGGTGATACGGTGATGTATTTGGCTTCTGAAGGGCACGGCAGTATGGGTGGATATGATATTTTTAAATCCACCAGAAAAAATGAAAACAGCAAGTGGTCAACACCTGAAAATGTAGGCTATCCGATCAATGATGTGTTTGACAACCATCACTTAGCAATAAGTTCAACAGGGCGTTATGGATATTTTTCTGCTTACAGAAAAGAAGATCAAACCGAAGGATGTGGAGAGCTAGACATTTACAGAGTAACCTTTGATCAAGTAAAACCTCGTTTTTCAACCATTGTAGGGTCTTTGTATGAGCAAGTGCCAATCAAAAACGAACAAGAATTTGTCTTAATGTCGAAAGATGGTGGGCAAACAAAAAAGCGCTTTCCAACAACCTATCAACCACCAGCCAGCACTGGCTGGAAAGAGCTCACTAGAAAAAAAGTAGCCGTAAAAGAAGGTTTTCAATATAAAACCATGATCACTCTTTCGAAAGATGGTATAACCAAATCGTTCAATGCAGAGCGGTTGCCTGAAAATATAGATGCCTATACGTTTGTCTCAGTTAAAAACGCTTTGGTGCCCATAAAAGGATATAAAAAATCAAAGGG
>JAHDHZ010000064.1 GCA_020631045.1 Flavobacteriales bacterium
ATAAAATGATTGATGCGGCCTAATATTTGAGGTTTGCAGCCTTCAGTATTAGGGCAATAATGATTGGCTTGCCCCTCAAGTTTTATAAGTTCAGTCTGACATGCGGGGCAGTGGGTGGTGAAAACTGTTTGCTGGGCATGTTCTTTGCGTTTGCTTAGATCAACGCCTGTAACTTTAGGGATAATCTCTCCGCCCTTTTCAACAAAAACAGTATCTGAAATACGAATGTCAAGCTTTTCGATTTGTTCTGCATTGTGCAAAGAGGCGCGCTTGACTATGGTGCCCAGAATTTCAATTGGCGTTAAGTTAGCCACTGGGGTGATGGAGCCTGTTCTGCCTACTTGATAATCGATTGACTCAACAATTGTGCTTTTGTTTTCTGTGGCAAACTTATAAGCAATCGCCCATCTTGGAAATTTACTGGTAAAACCCAGTTCTTCTTGCAGACTATAATCATTGACTTTGATCACTACTCCGTCAATTTCAAAATCAAGATGCGTTCGATGTTCTGCCCAGTATTCGATAAAATCCATTACTCCATTGATGCTGTTATGTTTTTCGATGAACTTCTCAGCGATAAAAGGGGTTTTAATACCCCAGTGTTGGGCTTCTTTGAGGGTTTGGTAGTGGTTTTTGTGGGGCAAGCGCTCGCCGTAGATGCCGTACAAGAAGCAATCAAGGGTGCGGGTGGCAACCTTTGAAGAGTCTTTTTGTTTTAGAGTGCCAGAAGTGGTATTTCTAGGGTTCATGTAGGTTTCTAACCCTTGAGCGGCGCGCTGTTCATTCAAAGCTTTAAATGCATTTTTAGGCATAAAAATTTCTCCTCTAATTTCAAATTCAGGTAAATAATTACCCGTTAATTGAAGCGGAATACTCTTAACTGTCTTGACATTTGCTGAAATGTCTTCTCCAGTAATGCCATCACCTCTGGTAACAGCCCTTAAAAACTGCCCATCTTTGTAGGTGATCGATATGGCTACTCCATCATATTTTAACTCGCATACATATTCTAGGGGTTTATCGGTACCTTTTTTTAGGCGCCTTTCAAAGTCTAAAATATCTTCTTTTGAATAACTGTTAGAGAGAGAAAGCATGGGGTATTTGTGCTTGATTTGCTTAAAATTGGTAGTAATACCAGAACCGACACGTTTGGTGGGAGAGTTTTCATCAGCAAATTCAGGAAAGTCATGCTCTAATTGTTCAAGCTGTTTTAGTTTTTGATCAAACTCAAAATCTGAAATAAGGGGTTTGCTGAGTACATAATAAGCATGATTGTGCGCTCTTAGCTCGTCTCGCAAGAGTTCTATGGTTTTTTTTGCTTGCTCTGCACTCATGATTGAAAATATTTTCGATAAAAATCACCAATATGCACTTTTATTTTAATGGCGTAGAAAAAAGAGTTTAAGGCATCTGAAATGACTCTTTCTGAGGCATTTGCTCTATTGGGTAAAAACTTATATCCACCCCCAACACTTAGGCCTAAAAAGTAAAAAAAACGGTAATCAACAGAGCTTGCCAACGTTGTGATTAGAACGCGCTTAGAGAGGCGCTGCTTAGAAACAATGTTTTGAGTGTCTTGCAAAGAGAGCTTAGCCCTGCCTGATCCCAAGGCTGATTCAAGATTGATTTGCCATTTTTTATTTTCAAAAACGGTGTAGTCAAAGAAAAACTCTGCAGAATTAAAGCTCATTTTAGTCAAAAAAGTGTCTTGATTTTCAACGATGTCATTCACGCGCACAAAGTCAGTAAAGTGAAAACCTATGCCATGCCTGATGTTTGGATTGATTTTAAAGCCAAGTTTAATGCCGCCTACACGAATGAATTCTCCTAAAAACCGAGACTGATGTGCATCAAAACCAAGTATGGGGCTGAACAGCTTTTCTTGACTCATTAACCCCAAATGAGTAAGACTCATGAATAGAAAGAAAAAGCCTAATCTGCGCACAGCTTAAAGTTATGAAACAAGAAGCAATTTTTTATTGACTTGAGCTGAATTTATGCACAAATTTGCATCTAATACCATGCTGAAGTTTTTCGGAAAAAATAGCTCAAACAGTGAATTTGTAGACAAGCTCAAAAGCAAGTTGCGCTTGGTAATCATGAATAGTGAGACCTTTGAAGAACAGTTTTCAGTTTCGTTAACACCTTTAAATGTCTTTATTTGGGTTGGAGTTTCAGCTATTTTATTGGTGTTCTTAATTTTTAGTTTGATTGCTTTTACCTCTTTAAGAGAGTACATTCCTGGCTATGCAGACGTTGAGCTGAAGAAAAACGCCATGTATGCAGCCTTAAAAGCAGATTCACTTCAAGATGTTGTGAGTGCTCAGCAACTCTACATTCAAAACATCAATGCTGTGATTGATGGAAAGCCCATTCAAAGAAGGGATTCAACTCAAAGTGTATCTGCGCAAGTTGATTTAGAAGCTTTAGATGAAAATGATGTACAGAGCGATTCTATGCTCAAAAAAATGGTCGAGATTGAAGACCAATACAATATTCCGGTGGGTCAAAATATTGAAGAAAACTTATCAAATATTTATTTTTATCCACCCTTGCAAGGAACCATTTCTAACCGTTACAATTCAGATCAAAAACATTTTGGAGTAGATATTTTAGCTGCAAAAAATGAGGCCATTAAAAGTACGATGGATGGCACAGTAATTTTTGCCTCTTGGACCCCAGAAACAGGGCACGTCATTCAGTTGCAACATGCCTTTAACTTGGTTTCTGTGTACAAGCACAATTCAAGGCTTTTGAAAAAAGAAGGAGACATTGTAAAAGCCGGCGAGGTCATTGCCATCATTGGCAATACAGGAGAATTTTCAACAGGTCCGCACCTACATTTTGAGATTTGGCACAAAAGTGCACCGGTAAATCCAGAGAAGTTTGTGGTATTTTAAGAGGGTTATTTGAACCTTTTAAGCTTAGTTGTTTGGCTCAGAACTGTGCTTTTTGAGTTGTAGTGTCCAGTATGTAGCTCCGATTATTCCGACGATTAAAAAGATAACATTAGGAAGATTGCCTGCCATTTCTAATAAAGAAAATGAAAATTGAAATACACTTACAAGCACATTAAGAATATCGTTCAGGTTCATAGCTCTTTTTGTTTAAAACAAAGATAAACAATTTGTAAATTTGGCCACAATGAAAGTGCTGATAATTCGTTTTAGTTCGATCGGAGACATCGTGTTGACCACTCCGGTGATTCGATGTTTGCATCAGCAAAAAAAAGCTAGGGTAGACGTATTAATTAAGGCACAGTTTAAAGGCTTGTTAAGTCCTAACCCATATGTGCAGCAGGTGTTTTCTTGGGTCGATGAAAAAGCCGATGTGTTGATTCGCCAGCTAAAAGATCAAAAATATGATTATGTGATTGATCTGCACAATAATTTGAGAAGCTTACGCATCAAAAAAGCGTTGTCTTGCCCAAGTAAGAGCTTTTTTAAAGCAAATTTTGCGAAATTCTTAGCTGTGAACTTTAAGTGTAAAGGTATGTTGCCTAGCTTGCATATTGTTGATCGATATATGAAAACTGTAGAGTTTTTAGGCGTTGAAAACGATCAAAAGGGCTTAGACTTTTTTATAGATACAGACACCAAAATCACCCATGTATTACCCAAACAATATCTGGTTTATGCTTTAGGCGGAACCTACTTTACCAAACGTATGCCCCCTGAAAAAATTGTAGCCTTGTGCACACAGACCCATCAAAATATTGTGTTTTTGGGTGGATCTGCTGAGCGCGCGCAAGCAGATGAGATTTTGCAAGCATGTGAAGAAAAGAAGGTTGGGTCTCGTATTTTTAATTTGTGTGCAGAGTTATCAATCATGCAATCGGCCAAAGTGATACAAAGTGCTTTGGGGGTAATCACGCACGATACGGGTATGATGCATATTGCCTCTGCATTGAAAAAAAAGGTGTTCTCAATTTGGGGTAGCACCATTGCTGAATTTGGAATGACTCCTTACATGGCAGATTCACAGTCTAAAATGTTTCGGGTTGAAGGGCTAAAGTGTCGCCCTTGTTCAAAGCTTGGGCACAATCAGTGTCCTAAAAAACATTTTAAATGTATGAGGCAGATCAATACTCTTGAAATAGCAAAAGCTTTAAATGTTTTATGAAAGGTAGTAGAATCATAAGACTTACTAATGGCTATGAGCTTTTGTATGTTCAGAGCAGAAGCAAGATTTCATTTTTAGGAGCGGTTGTCAAGGTGGGCAGTAGAAATGAGTCAAAAGCACAGCATGGAATGGCCCATTTTTTAGAGCATTTATTATTTAAAGGCACTAAAAAATATTCGGCCAGCCAAATCATTGAGCAGACTGAAGGCAACGGAATCGAGCTCAATGCCTACACAACCAAAGAAGATACTTCGATTTACATGGTCAGCGCCCAGCCAAACCTAAAAAAACAAATTAGATTGTTGACTCAGATTCTATTTGAATCGAACTTTCCTGAAAAAGAAATCAAAAAAGAACGCGCGGTCATTTATGATGAAATAAACTATTATGAAGATCAGCCTTCTGAGATGATCTTTGAAGAGTTTGAACAAAAATTATTGCCCAATAGTGCTCTTGGTAGGCCAATTTTAGGTACTAAAAAAAGCCTTAAGAAATTTACTCAAAAACAGTTAAAGGGTTTTCATGAAAAATATAACCAAAAAGGCAACATGCTTCTTGTGTGTTGCACGCCTATTTGTGAACAGCAGGTTACTAGGCAGTTCAATAAAGCCTTAAAGAACTATACTCCCTTCAAAAAAGAAAAACCTAAAGCTTTAGCGATTCAACAGCCCTCTGTCTTTTCTTTAAAGCGCACGAAAAAACTCCATCAATCACACATTGTAATGGGTAAGCTCATTTTCGGATACAAAGATGCGCGCAATTGGCCCATGGTATTACTGAATCATTATTTTGGAGGAAACGCTATGAGTAGCCTACTGAACATGCACATCAGAGAATATAAGGCGCTGAGTTATCAGGTTGAGTCAAATTACCAGCCCTTTCATGATTGTGGATTGTTTACCATCTATGCTTCCTTTGATGCAGCAAAGCAAAAGAAAATTGAACAGCAGGTAAAGAAGTGTTGTAAAATACTTCAAAAGGGGTTAGATGATAAAGCCTTTAAGAAGTTAAAAAAGCAAGTAAAAGCCCAGTTTTTATTTTCTCTAGAAAATCAAGCCAATAACTTACTCTCAACAGCCAAAAGTTACTTGATGTTGGGTAAGTTGCATCAAGACAAAGAAATTTTAAAGCGCATCGATCAGATTGATTTAAAGACAACCAATGCTTTGGCTAAAGAGGTCTTTGCATTTGACTCTTTAAGTAAACTCACTTATATTGCTCCAACATCTACTTAAAACTATAAATACATGAATTTTTTACCCAAAGAAATAGAGGCCTACATCGGTGAGCACACTTCAACTGTGAATGCACTACTAGAAAATTTAGATCGAGAAACTTGGGCAAAGGTGATTATGCCTAGAATGATTGCGGGGCATTATCAAGGGCGTTTGCTTTCAATGTTATCTCATATGATTAAGCCTGAAAAAGTACTTGAGATTGGCACCTATACTGGCTATTCGGCATTGTGTTTTGCAGAGGGCTTAAAGCCCGGGGGGGTGATTTATACCATTGATAAAAATGAAGAGTTAGAAAGCTTTGCTAGAAAGTTTATTGAGCAGTCGGTATATAAAAATCAGATCAACCAAATCATTGGCACAGCGCTCGAAGAGCTAGATAAGTTGGGAACACATCAGTGGGATTTAGTTTTCATTGACGCCGATAAAGAAAACTACATCAATTATTATAACAAATGTTTTGATGATGTAAAAGTGGGTGGATATTTTATTGCAGATAATGTTTTGTGGTCAGGAAAAGTACTTGATGAGCAAGAACGTGCAAAAGATATTGATACCAAAGCTTTACATGAGTTTAATCAATATGTACAACAAGACGATAGAGTTGAAAACGTATTGTTGGGCATTCGAGATGGATTGATGGTCGTTCGAAAAATCAAGGCGTAATCTCGCCACCCTCTATAGGGTTATCATCATGATCTTGCACATCTTCGTGTAAATCGTCTAAATCAATTTCTTTATACTCATTGGCAGCTGAGGCTTCTAAAGAAAAGTCTAGATCATCTGCATTTTCTGAATGTGTCATCAACGCTAGGGCCATAATCACACTGGTAGCGATTATGACAGAGAGAATAATGCCATCATCGAACCCTTCTATTTTGAGCACATCAGGAATGGCAAAGAATAAAAGCACAGTGATCAATCCGCGTGGAGCAATGTAAACTTGCGGAAATAGGTTCTTCCCTGAAAAGATACGTAGTAAAATCCAACGCAACACATAAATAGAAATGATGATGATCATGCTGGTGATCGCCACATTCAAATTAACAACAGACATAATGTCAATAGTTAACCCAAATACTACAAAGAAAAAGGTGCGTACAACAAAAGCAGATTCTACTGTTACAATATGAAACCCATCTTTAACCCTTTCGAGTTGAGAAGTATCAATCAATTTATTTAAAAAGCCTTTGAAAAATAGATTTTCATTACTCATCATTAAGCCGAAAATTAAAATGATAATCAGCGAAGAGAGGTGAAAGAGTTTGCCAATAGAGTACAGCAGAATTAAAATAGAAATCAATAAAAACAGCTTGGCATGAGTGGTGATTTTTTGAAAGATAAAGATCAACAAATAACCAGCGATGACTGAGATGAAAATAGTAGCAATAAGACTTACGAAAAAACCTTGTGTAGCACTTGCAGAAGTGGCTTCAGGTTGCAACAATCCTTCTAAAAAATAAAAGAGCATAATGCCAATAATATCAGAAAAGGTACTTTCATAAATGTGAAATTCTTTTTTGGTCTCACTCAAAAAGCTCACGCTAGGAATCACGATAGCGCTACTCAAAATAGCCAAAGGTGTCGCGTGGTAAAGTGCAGTAGTTAAAGTGAAATTTGGGTGAAAGAGCATAAAAATATATGCACAGGCAAATGCCGAGCCAAAAAGCCCTAGGGTAGCAACAGCCAATGAACGCCAAATTAAACTCGATTTTTTCTTTTCTAGTTTTAAGTCAAGTGCAGCTTCTAGTACGATCATGATTAGCCCTACAACGCCTAAAATTTCAAGCACAGGCATAAAATTAAATCTTCCATCTAATCCCAGAGATTTTAAGCCGTATTGCAATCCTAATCCACCCCCAATTAATAATAAAACAGCCGGAATCTTTGTTTTTTTAGACACGATGTTAAACATATGCGAGCATATGATGATCAGTGCCAAAACGATCAGAAAGGTATAGGTGTTAAGCGTAAAGTTGATAGAGGCAATCATGGCCTTTGATTATAGGTTGAGTAAGATTTCTTCAGGTACTTTATTGCCAAAGATCATACGCGTTGGATTTTCAAGCATTTCTTTGATTGAATACAAAAACCCTACTGATTCTTTACCATCAATAATTCTGTGATCATAAGAAAGTGCCACATACATCACTGGCTTTACTTCGACTTTTCCGTTGATGGCAACAGGGCGTTCTACAATATTGTGCATGCCTAAAATAGCACTCTGCGGAGGGTTAATGATCGGAGTAGAGAGCATAGAGCCAAACACTCCACCATTGGTAATGGTAAAGGTGCCGCCGGTCATTTCTTCAATAGTGATTTTGCCATCTCTTGCTTTAATGGCTAAACGCTTAATTTCAGCTTCAATTTCAGCCAAGCTCATTTGTTCTGCATTGCGCACTACTGGCACCATAAGTCCTTTAGGGGAGCTCACTGCAATGCCAATATCAGCATAGTTGTATGAAATCATCTCTTTACCATCGATGATTGAGTTTACTTTAGGATATAATCGTAAAGCTTCTGTTACGGCTTTTGTAAAGAAAGACATAAAGCCTAGTGACACCCCGTGGGTTTCTTTAAACTTTTCTTTGTATTTCTTTCTCAAAGTCATGATGGGCTCCATGTTTACCTCGTTGAATGTGGTTAGCATGGCCGTGTCATTTTTCACGGAAACCAAGCGTTCAGCAATCTTGCGTCTTAGTGAAGACATTTTTGATCGCTCTTCATCACGAGTTCCGCCCCATCCTTGAGCAATGCTAGCACTATTTACACCAGATGTGATATAGCTTAGTACGTCTGAAGTGACGATTTTTCCGTTGGCTCCTGTGCCTTTAATTTTGGTTGGATTGACACCTTCTTTTTTAATGATTTCTTTGGCTAGTGGAGAGGCTTTTACATCTACCGAGGGCGCTTGTTTTACAATACTAGGGGCAGCTGCTGGTTGAGCTGCTGGCTTTGCAGGAGTGCTTTCGGCTTTTGGCGTCTGGGGTTGTTTTTTAGCCGTACCCTTTACAGAGGTATCTATTTTGCAGACTACCTCACCCACTTGAATGGCATCGCCTTCTTCTGCTAGTCGAGTGATCGCACCAGACTCTTCTGCAGTTAACTCTAGAGTAGCTTTATCAGAGTCAATTTCAGCAATGGCTTGGTCTTTTTCGACATATTCTCCGTCTTCAACCAACCAAGTGGCGATTTCAACTTCAGTGATGGATTCTCCCGGTGAGGGAATTTTCATTTCTAGAACGCTCATAATCTAGGGCTAAAAGATGGTACAATATTATGCAGGAATGCTCGAGTTTTCAAAAATTTCGTGAATTATTTTCTCTTGCTCAACTTTATATCTGGCAGGAGA
>JAHDHZ010000065.1 GCA_020631045.1 Flavobacteriales bacterium
TTTCGTTGAAAGAGAAAAGAACATTTGTAAAAAGTGCCTTTCCGGCTATTACGCACATTGATTATTCAGCAAGGGTGCAAACTGTGAATGAGAAGCAAAATAAAAAGTTGTATAATTTACTAAAGGCTTTTGAGCAGTTTTCTGGCCATGCTATGCTTGTGAACACCAGTTTTAATCAAAAAGGAGCACCTATAGTGTGTAGCCCTGAAGATGCGTATGCGTGTTTTTTAAATTCTGGGATGGATGTGTTGGTGATGGGGGATTTTGTGTACTTGAAATAGCAATACAAACTATTTTTTAGCGTAGTAAGCAATATTTGGGTAGATCTCAAACTGTTTATGAGCTTGTTCTAAAGCCTCTATTTTTTCTTTTTCTAAAGGATCATTACTTGAATACATCAAATTACCCTGACAGTCATACATTTCGTAATACCCAATTACATCATAAATAACAAAGTGAGGCGATGGCATATCTAATTCAAAAACGTATTCAACGGTTTGATTTTCTATTTTTTGTGTGATCCAGTTTTGAGTTGTATACTCAAAGTCTTCTTGGCACAAATCAATAGTGCGTGTTTTTGAGCAAGAGGAATAAGAAAAAAGTAATCCAGAGCCAAGTAAACACAGCATTGAAAAAAGATTTTTCATAGTACAATTTTTCACAAAATTACCCCTAAAATAAAGGCATGTCAAGAATTTAAATAATTCAAGTATTTGTTTTGTTATTTTTGAATACAGCAACAGATGTGTATGGTAGAATTTTTACAAGATATATGGCAGTATATGAAAGGGCGTAAAAAGTATTGGTTATGGCCTATGCTGATTGTGTTGTTGTTGTTTGGAGTATTGGTGGTGGTTGGAGGAAATTCAGCAGTTGCACCATTTATTTATGCATTGTTTTGAACTTGCTGACTCGACCATATGTCTCTGTGTTGAGTTTTTTTGTGCTACTTAATGTGGTGCAATGCGTTTTACGCCTGCCTTTAAGCACTCATTTTTATACCTTGCCTGTTTTGTGTTTGTGGGGCCAAAAGAAATGGTCGCTTTGGTTTGATGGGGTTTTTAGTAAGGTGGTTGGAGTTGTTGGGTTGGTGATTCAAAAAGTGGTGTTGGGGGCGATATTTTTTTTGGCATTAACACCACTTGCTTTTTTTTACCGCTTGTTTTCAAAAGATCCTTTGATGCTGAAAACAAAAAATACTTCTACTTTGAAGCAAGTAGAAGGGTGGTATGATAAAGATTTTTTTGAGCGAATGTGGTAAAAAGAAAAAAGCCCCACTAAAAAGTGAGGCTTTATCGAAACACAAAAATGAAATAAATTAACCTTTTGCTACAAGGTTAATGTTCAAATCAATATCGTTAGAAAGTACTACTTCTTTTAATGGGTGCACGAAAGAAACATCGTACTTGGTACGGTCAAAAGTCACTTTTCCGCTCATGGTTTTTACGCCATTTTGTTCTGTAATGGCAATATCAGTGATGGTTTCTTCAGAAGCCTTTCCTCTCAAATTCAAGGTGCCTTTAGCGGTGTTTCCATCAACTGAAGTGATTGTAAAGCTTGCAGTTGGATTGTTGGTTACATCAAAAAAGTCAGGTGAAGATAAGTGCCCTACAAGCATTTCAGCAGTTTTTTCTTCAGAGTAGTTTTCATCGGTTGGATTGATAGATGTCATATCGATGGTGAAGCTTCCGCCAGCAAGTTGATCTCCATTTAACTCAACAGACCCGTCTTTAAGAGTAACAAATCCTTCGTGAAAATGCATGCCTACAACAGAGCCTTTCCAGTTCACTTTGCTTTGCTCTAAATCAACATTTAAAGTAGTAGTTTCTAGGGTCGTTTCCTGAGCAACCTCACTAGTATTTTCAGAAGTTTGGTTATTGTTTGAGCATGCTACTGCAAACAAAGCAATAGATGCTGATAGAAAAATATTTTTTGTTTTCATATGATGAATTTTTTTCAAATTTAATAAAATGTTTTTACAATTAATGTATATACATGTTATTTTAAAAATATTCGCTTATTTCACAATCTAGCAAACCGTAAAAATTTACTAATTTAGCGTACTTATTTATGACACAAAGAACTGAAATCAAAGCGCTTATTGCGCAAAACTGCGCACAACAAGAAGTACTTTTAAAGGGGTGGGTACGTACCAAAAGAGGCAGTAAGAACGTTGCTTTCATAGCATTAAATGATGGTACTACCTTGCAAAATGCTCAAATAGTTGCTGATGTTGAGCTTTTTGGAGAAGAGCTTTTAAAGCAAATCAATACAGGTGCTTGTATAAGTGTTACAGGTGAGTGGGTCGAATCGCAAGGCGGTAAACAAGCACATGAGTTGTTGGCTAAAGAAATT
The DNA here is from genome assembly GCA_020631045.1 of Flavobacteriales bacterium. GTDB lineage: Bacteria > Bacteroidota > Bacteroidia > Flavobacteriales_G > JALEGO01 > JAHDHZ01. Next base: position 2,356 of record JAHDHZ010000065.1, read on the forward strand.
GAGGTTTATGGTGAGGCAGACCCTGAAAAGTATCCACTGCAACCTAAAAGACATTCGTTAGAATTTTTAAGAGAGATAGCGCATTTAAGGCCTCGTACCAATACATTTAGTGCCATCATGCGTGTGCGGCATTTACTCAGTTTTGCGGTGCATGAGTATTTTCATAAAAATGGGTTTGTGTACATGCACACGCCAATTATTACGGGTAGCGATGCCGAAGGTGCAGGAGAAACCTTTAGGGTAACCACCTTAAAACCAGGTGAAAAAGATTATTCAAACGACTTTTTTGGCAAAGAAACCAACCTTACTGTGTCAGGCCAATTAGAGGCAGAATTAGGAGCATTAGCACTGGGTAAAGTTTACACCTTTGGCCCTACTTTTAGAGCAGAAAATTCAAATACTACCCGTCATTTATCAGAGTTTTGGATGATTGAACCTGAAGTAGCATTCAATGATTTGACCGATAATATGAATTTGGCTGAAGACTTTTTAAAGTATGTCATTGATTACACGCTTAAACATGGCAAAGAAGATCTAGAATTTTTGACTCAGCGTCAGTTGAATGAAGAAAAGCAAAAGCCTCAAAATGAGCGCAATGAATTGAATCTTATAGAGCGTTTAGAGTTTGTGCTTTCTGATGATTTTCAGCGTATTACTTACACTGAAGCTATTGATATTTTACGTAACTCAAAACCCAACAAAAAGAAAAAATTCAAATATTTAATCGAAGAATGGGGCGCAGATTTACAAAGTGAACACGAGCGCTTTTTGGTTGAAAAACACTTTAAAAAACCTGTAATTATTACAGATTACCCAGCTAAAATCAAAGCTTTTTACATGAAGCTCAATGATGATGAGAAAACGGTAAGGGGCATGGATATATTGTTTCCGGGTATTGGTGAGATTGTGGGCGGAAGCCAAAGAGAAGAGAACTATGAAAAATTAGTAGCCGCCACTGAAAAAGTAGGTATTGACAAAGATGAGGTGTGGTGGTATTTAGATACGCGTAAATTTGGTACTTGCCCGCACAGTGGCTTTGGTCTTGGATTTGAGCGTTTGGTTTTGTTTGTGACAGGCATGACCAACATTAGAGATGTAATTGCATTTCCGAGATTTCCAGGGCATGCTGAGTTTTAAATGATAAAATTATGAATTTAGAAAATATTGATATTCAAAAGTACATGACTATGCTTACTGATTGGGCAGTCGTGTTCGTACCCAAATTAATCTTAGCCTTATTGATTTGGTGGATAGGGTTTAAAATTGCTCGTTTCATTACTGGAATGGTTGAAAAATCGATTGAGAAAGCAGGTGTAGATAAAGAGGTAGGTGGATTTTTATCTTCAATGGTTGACATTACCCTGAAATTTATAGTGATTTTAGCGGCAGCAGGCACTTTGGGTTTTGCAGCTTCTTCTTTATTAGGGGTTTTGGCCGCGGTTGGATTTGCAGTAGGGATGGCCCTGCAAGGCTTTTTAGGAAACTTTGCCTCAGGTATTACTATCGTATTTTTTAAACCTTATAAAGTTGGAGATTGGGTAGAGATCTCTGAAAAATTTGGTAAAGTAGAAAGTATTCAAATTTTCAATACAACAATCATCACTCCTGGTCAAAAAACATTGATTATTCCTAACGGACAAGTTACTGATAACATCATCACTAATTATTCTAAAACAGGTAAACTTAAATTAAAGTTGAATGTAAACATGCCTTATGAAGAGAGTTTTCCTAAAGTGAAACAAGTGATTTTAGACGCCTTAAAAGACGCGCCAAATATATTGCATGAGCATGGTATTGACGTTGGCATTGCGACTTATGATTCTCATTACATAGAGCTTGTGGTGCGTCCATACATCCACCCAGATTACTATTGGGATGTTACTTACGATTGTTTTGCCCGAATAAAAACAGCTTTTTCTAATTCAGGTATTCAGGCTGCTTACTCTGAAGGGGTAGAGTTGGGTAAGATAGGTCACTAATCTTACACTGAAACTTTATTTGTTGTGTTTGCGTACAAAAGCGCAATATGACAAAGAACAATATTTTCTATTTTTTGATATTTCTCCCATTTTTAGGAATATCTCAAAGTGGTGTATTTAGCATTAATAGTCCTAATCCTGAGCCAGCGGCTTTAGTCAATGATTCTACTTATACATTTGATTTTGATTATGATAATGTAAATACTCCTGGAGTAGATTGGGTTTTTGGAGCAGGTCCTGTCAATGTTACAAACGGATTTGCAACCATCGGATCAATTAATGTTACTGGGCAAAATGTTTCTTTTGATCTAACCCCTTCTTCTGCTGGAGGCGATCCACCCTTGTGCTTTTATTTTACCGCCAATAGTGGGCCTAACACTGAAGCTGCTTATTTTTATTACGAAGATGTGTCTTGTTGTTCTTTTATTGGTGCTCCGACAGCTTTAGCAACTCAAAGTTTTTGTAATAGTTCTAATCCAATTATTGATAGTCTTCAGGCTACAGGATTTAATATTCAATGGTACAATACTTCTTCTGGAGGCGTGCCTCTAAGTGGATCTACAACACTTGTTGATGGAACAACCTATTATGCTTCTCAAACTGTTTCAGGTTGTGAGAGCAGTACTCGTATTGCTGTTACTGTAGACATTGATGCAATGTACTGCCCCCCATTTGACCCTTTTATTACTACCTGGAAAACCGATAATTTTGGTCCAGGAAACAATGATCAAATTCAATTTACTGGACATGGTACTAATTATAATATTGAGTGGGAAGAAGTTTCTAATCCAGTAAATAACGGTTCAGAAATGGCAACAAATACCCATACGATTACATTTCCTACACCAGGAACATATCGTGTTAGTATAAGTGGTGGATTCCCTGAATTTCATAGGTTTCAAACAGCTAATAATGAAAAATTATTATCTGTTGATCAATGGGGAGATGTTTCTTGGAGTTCGATGGAAAAGGCTTTTTGGAGCTCAAAAAGAATGCAGATGCTTGCTGTTGACACGCCAGATTTGTCAGCTGTTACAAGCTGTCACCAAATGTTTTTTGATTGCGATTCTATGAATCAAAGTCTGGATTATTGGGATATGTCAAATGTGACTGATATTTCTTCTATGTTTTCTGGATCAGAAACTTACAATCAATCCATGAATAATTGGGATGTTTCGGCAGTTACCAATATGAATAAACTTTTCTTTAACGCAAGAAAATTCAATGCAGATATTTCTAATTGGAACACTTCAAATGTTCTTGATATGTCAGAAATGTTTGCTCAGGCACATGAATTCAATCAAGATATAAGCTCTTGGAATATAGTTAATGTTTTAACAACTGCTTCTATGTTTAGACATGCTTATGCATTTAATCAAAACATTGGTTCTTGGAATACATCTAATGACACAACAATGTCTTCTATGTTTAGTTCAGCTAAAGCCTTTAATCAAGATATTGGTTCTTGGAACACATCAAAAGTGACTACTACAGCATTAATGTTTATGTCGGCTGATGTATTTAACCAAGATATAAGCGCTTGGGACATGTCTAAAGTAACCACTATGGATAGAATGTTTGCTTTTGCTGATGCTTTTAATCAAGATATAGGCAGTTGGAATACCTCTTCAGTTACTAACATGGCTACTATGTTTTACTCAGCTGATGCTTTCGATCAAAATATTGGCACATTTGATATGGAAGCTGTTTCAGATGTCACATCAATGTTGAGTAATTGTGGGATGTCTACTTGTAATTATGATAACACTTTGAAAGGGTGGTCAATTCAATCCCTAACCTCTAATCTTGCATTAGGTGCTAACTTACGTAGGTATTGTACAAGCCAATCAGAAAGGCAATCTATTATTGATGATTTTAACTGGACTATTACAGGTGATTTGTATAATTGTTCTGCTGTTCCTCCAACACCTACAGGATTAGCCAATCAATCATTTTGTGCTACTGATAATCCAATTATATCAGATTTATCAGCCACAGGCACAAATATTCAATGGTACACTACATCTACAGGTGGCACTGCTTTAGCTAACAGCACTGTCCTTACAGATGGGACTACTTACTATGCTTCACAGACTGTATCAGGTTGCGAAAGCAATAGACTTGCTGTAACTGTAAATTTAACTATTAGCATATGCACACTCAAACCTTATATTACAACTTGGAAAACAGATAATTCTGGTACCACTAATAATCAACAAATTTTAATTCCTGCTACAGGAACAAATTACGCCATTGAATGGGAAGAAGTGGCAAATCCATCAAATAATGGATTAGAATTTGGCACTAATAATCATGTGTTAAACTTTCCTTCTTCTGGAATTTACAGGGTGAGTATTAGTGGTGGTAGTCCAGCTTTTAACCGCATAAACTTTAATAATTCAAATGATATACTCAAGATAATTTCAATTGACCAATGGGGTGATGCTATTTGGTCTTCAATGCAAAGCGCTTATTATGGGTGCGCTAACCTAGGCTACACAGCTATAGATACACCAAACTTAACAGTTGCTACTAACATGGCATCTTGCTTTAGAAACTGTAGTGTGTTTAATGGCGCCATAGGAAACTGGAATGTTTCGAATATTACTAATATGGAAACTACATTTGGAAACGCAAAAGCGTTTAATCAAGATATTGGCAACTGGAATACTTCAAATGTTGCGATTATGCACGGCATGTTTTTTAACGCTATTGTGTTTAATCAAGATATAGGATTATGGAATACTTCTGCAGTAGAAACATTTGATGGGATGTTTGAAAGAGCGATTGTTTTCAATCAAGATATTGGTAATTGGAATACTTCTTCTGCTGTTAATATGACATATATGTTTTCAGAGGCCACAAATTTTAACCAAGATATTTCAGGGTGGAATGTTTCTAATGTTACAAGCATGGGACAGATGTTTGGCAACGCCATCAATTTTAATCAGCCTTTAAATGCTTGGAATACCTCTAGTCTTGAAGATGTTGCTTGGATGTTTTGGGCGGCAAGTAGCTTTAATCAACCATTATCTAATTGGAATGTTTCTAATATAATCAGTAGTGATGGTATGGAAGGGATGTTTTATGATGCCACTTCATTTGATCAAAACCTAGGCATGTGGGATATGCAATCTGTATTAGATGTTTCAGATATGCTTTCAAATACAGCTCTTTCGATTTGTAATTACGATTCAACCTTAATAGGTTGGTCATCACAAAACTTAGTAAGTAATCTCAATTTAGGTGCACAGACTTTACTTTACTGTAGTTCTAAAAGCCATAGAGATTCAATAGCAACAAATTTCAATTGGATGTTTACTGGAGATGCTAAATCATGTAATGCGCCTCCTGTGATTGCTCCAGATTCTCAGGCTTTCTGTTTGTCATCGAATCCTACATTAGACAGTGTTTCAATTTCAGGGATAAATATTTTATGGTATACTGACTCTGTTGAGTCAAGTAGTATACCTTCTGATACATTACTAAATACTTCAGCGAGCTATTATGCTTCTCAAAGGGTGAATCAATGCCAAGAGAGTGATAGAGTGAAAGTTCAAATAACCATCAACACTAACCCAACTACAGCTACTTTAAATACCACGAATCCAACAGCATGTGCTACATCTACAGGATCAATAGAAGTGACTGCTCCTACAGGTGTGAATTTAGAATACAGTCTAAATGGTGGTGCCTACCAAACAAGTACTACTTTTTCTTCATTGGCAGCAGGTGGGTACAATGTACAGGTGCAAAACACAGCAACAGGATGCTTCTCAACCACAGCAGTTTCGGTTAGCTTAACAGACCCATCAGCTCCATCAGCTCCAACACCAGGGGCGAGTTCTATCACGGTATGTGAAGGCAATGACATTAATCTCTCAGCCAGTGGTGCTCCCACTGCTACCTTCAACTGGACAGGTCCTAACAGCTACTCAGCCACAGGATCCACCCAAACCATTACAAACGCCAGCAGCACACACCAAGGCACCTATCAGGTCACTCAAACAGTGGCAGGGTGTACTTCTCTTGCAGCAGATGCTACTGTAAGTGTTAACACGAATCCAACCCTCAATATTACAGGCTATAATGTAACTACAAACGGCGGCAATGACGGATCAGCCCAGGCAAACCCTACAGGTACAGCACCACCGTTCACCTACCTTTGGAGCAATACCCAAACCACTGACAGCATCTCAAATCTTACAGAAGGTACTTACAGTTTAACTATCACCGATCAGAATGGTTGTCAAGACAGCAATCAAGTCTCGATCTCTGGTCCGGGTTGTGCAAGTTTCTCAGCTGATATTCAAGCTCAAAACAATATCT
>JAHDHZ010000066.1:0-3233 GCA_020631045.1 Flavobacteriales bacterium
GTACTGGTTTAATTGCCAATTTAACACTTCAGTGGAATTAAGCATAGATGTAAATATGCTCGAGTAAATTTTCTCTGGTTTTATTAAACAACCAAAATCAACTTGCTTTAGAACGATTAAAGTTCTGGGTAAAGTTTGTATATTTGCCCACTAAATTCGAATTCTTATGCAAAACAGAACCGCACTTTGGACGTTTATTACACTTTTTGCTGCCGCATGCATCTACTCACTGTCTTTTACCTTTAAGGCAAACAACAATGCAACTGCAGCTCAAGAGTTTGCGCAAAGCAAATTAGATTCTGCACTTCTGGTCAATTCAGCATTGAATGCTAAAAGCCAAGACTCTATTTTAACTGAATCAGCAGACCAGTATAGAAAATCAATTGCAGGTGAAACCTTTTTAGGATACAGCACTTCAGAGGTTCGTAAAAAACAAATCAACAGAGGTCTTGACCTACAAGGTGGCATGAATGTTACTCTTGAAGTCTCTACTGTTGATATGATCAAGAACTTAGCTGCCAATAAAGAAGATGCAACTTTCAAACAAGCTATTGCCCAAGCATTAGAAATGCAAAAAAATAGTGGTGAAGATTTTGTTACTCTATTCGGCCAAGCTTTTTCTTCAATTGATCCACAAGCGAAACTTGCTGCCATCTTTCATTCTAGAGACAACAAAGATTTAATTGCAAGAGATGCTTCAAATGATCAAGTAATTTCTATACTTCAAGGCGAGGCAACTGCTGCTGTAAGTAGAACAGAGCAAGTCATTAGAAAACGTATCGACAACTTAGGAGTTGTGCAACCAAAAGTTCAGCGCTTAGAGTCTGGTAGAATTTTGGTAGAGCTTCCGGGTGTGAAAGAAAAGAAAAGGGTTCGTAAAATTTTACAAGGAACAGCAAAACTTGAATTTTGGGAAACCTACGACAACACTGAGTTTTTTCAATACTTGAGCAAGGCGAACGAGATTTTAAGAAAACAAGCTGCATTTGCAAAAGCAAATACAGAAAATACCAATCAAGAAAATACTGACTCTGACCTTACAGACGACGCTACAGTTAAAGACACAAGCTCAAGTGCTCTTGAAAACCTTTTAGATGGTTCAACTGCTTCAAATGACAGTGCTGCAACTGACAACACGCAAGAAAATCCTTTGTTTGATGTTTTAGGTCCTTCTTTAGAAAACAACAATCAAAGCATTGCTAGAGGTCCTGTAGTTGGCTATGCTTACAGAAAAGATACAGCTGCGGTCAATGCTTTGTTAAAACAAGAAAATATTGCTGCTTTATTTCCTAGATCGAAGTTATTGTGGGGAGCTAAAGGCTTAGGAGATGCTGAGAATGTATTTAGATTGTTTGCCATCAAAGTTTCTAATCTTGAAGGTACTGCTCCACTTGAAGGAGATGTAGTAGTTGATGCGCGTCAAGATTACGATCAATTGGGTAGAGCTGAAGTATCTGTACAAATGAATGCAGATGGAGCAAAGCGTTGGAAAACCATGACCGGTGAAAACATTGGCAATTCAGTAGCCATTGTTCTTGATAACAGAGTGTTCTCTGCTCCGACTGTACAAGGTGAAATCGGAGGTGGTAGAACTTCTATTTCAGGGAACTTTACTGTTCAAGAAGCTGAAGATTTAGCTTCTATTCTAAAGGCTGGTAAACTGCCTGCTCCTTCAAGAATTATTGAAGAGGCCGTAGTGGGGCCTTCTTTAGGTAAAGAAAATGTCGATGCTTCATTCAAATCTTTCTTACTTGCTTTGGGTCTAGTGTTGCTTTACATGATCTTCTACTATGCAAGAGCTGGAGTTGTTGCAAACATTGCTCTTTTAGCAAACGTATTTTTTGTGATTGGAGTCTTAGCTTCTTTAGGAGCAACTTTAACGCTTCCTGGTATTGCAGGTATTGTATTGACCATTGGTATGTCTTTAGATGCAAACGTGCTTTTCTTTGAAAGAATACGTGAAGAGATGCGTAGTGGCAAAGGTGTTCGTATAGCCATTCAAACAGCCTACAGTTGGAAAGGAGCTTTACCATCAATCATTGATGCAAATGTCACTTCATTGTTTACAGCGATCATTCTTTTGGTGTTTGCAACAGGCCCTGTTCAAGGATTTGCCACAACATTATTGATAGGTATTTTAACATCTCTACTCTCGGCTATTTTTATTACAAGATTAATTTTTGAATTCATGCTTGAGCGTAAAATGACCTTAAATTTTGAGACTGGATTTTCGAAAAATCTGTTTACCAATCTAAACATTGACTTTTTAGGCAAGCGTAAAATCTTTTATGCTCTTTCTGGTTTATTGGTATTGGCTTCTTTAGGATCTTTATTCACTAAAGGCTTAGATTTAGGCGTTGACTTTTCGGGTGGACGAACTTATCAAGTACGCTTTGAAAGCCCTGTACAAGCAGACCAAGTAGCCAGCCTATTGGGTGATGCTTTTGTTGAAAATGGCGCGCGTGTTGTACCTGAAGTAAAAACTTATGGTACTTCAAATCAATTGTTGATTACCACAAAATATATGATCAATGAAAGAACGACGCAAGCCAGTGATCAAGTAGCCTCAAAACTTTCTGAAGGATTAAGTTCGTTAAATAACTCTTTTGAAATCATTAGCTCTCAAATGGTAGGCCCTACCATTGCTGATGATATTAAAACCTCATCATTTTGGGCAACCATCATTGCTTTATTAGTCATTTTTGTCTACATCGCATGGCGATTTAAAAAGGCTCAGTTTGGAGCAGGTGCTATCGCAGCATTGTTTCACGATGTAGTTATCGTACTTGGACTGTATTCTATGTTGTGGGGTATTTTACCATTCTCTTTAGAAATAGACCAGGCCTTCATTGCAGCCATCTTAACTGTTGTAGGATACTCTGTAAATGATACAGTAGTTATTTTTGATAGAATTAGGGAGTATTTAGGTATTTACAGAAAAGATGGTCGAAACACAACTGTAAACAGAGCCTTAAACTCTACCTTAACCCGAACGTTTAACACTTCTATCACAACATTGATTGTATTGGCACTTATCTTTAGCTTTGGTGGAGAATCTATTCAAGGGTTTGTATTTGCCATCATGATTGGTGTACTAGTAGGTACATATTCTTCATTATTTATCGCAACGCCTGTAATGCTTGATCTTGACAAGTCTGATAGCTTGAAAAAAGATGCCATTCGTAAAAACGAAGAGGCTAAAGCTAAAAAGCGTAAAAACAAGAAAAAAACGC
>JAHDHZ010000066.1:3333-8471 GCA_020631045.1 Flavobacteriales bacterium
ATTCGTAAAAACGAAGAGGCTAAAGCTAAAAAGCGTAAAAACAAGAAAAAAACGCAAGTTGCCTAAAAACGATTTTAATTTTTGAATAGAACTTTTTAGGAGCCTACAAAGTTTATCTTTGTCCAGCCCTAAAAAGTTCTATTCAAAAATTAAAATCGTATCTTAGAACTATGTTACTATTCATCAGCGGACCTGAGATATTCGTCATTCTCCTTGTTGTTGTACTTTTTTTTGGATCAAAAAAAATTCCTGAACTTGCTCGCGGATTGGGACGAGGCATTCGAGAATTTAAAAATGCAACTGCCGAGATTCAAGAAGAAATCACTAAAAATACCCGCGACATCAAACAAACAACAAAAGATCTTTAACACATGAGTGTTCTAATTCTTCTTGTCGGATTAGCCATCTTAATTATAGGTGGTGAATTACTCGTAAAAGGAGCTGTTAACCTAGCAGTTAAAATGAACATCTCTATGCTTGTTGTAGGATTAACTGTTGTTGCTTTCGGAACATCTGCACCAGAATTATTCATAAGTGTAACTGCTGCACTCGGGCAACACCCCGGAATCTCTGTAGGCAACATCATCGGGTCAAACATCTACAACATCTCTCTAATACTCGGAACTGCAGCACTTATATTTCCTATTGTGGCTGAAAAACAAACTATCAAGCTTGATTGGCCTGTAATGATGCTGGCCTCTATTGCACTTGCGGTGTTTTTAATGGACGGAGAATTGCAACGTTTTGAAGGTGTTATTTTATTTGCAAGTCTTATTTGTTTTATCACTTACTTAATTCGCAAAAGTAGATCAGAAGACAATCAAGAAGATGTTGATGTAGTGCCCAATGTTCCCAGAGATGTTGGATTGGTTGTCTTGGGGAGCTTAGGATTGATGTTTGGGGCAAAGTTCTTTTTGCAAGGAGCTGTTGAGCTTTCTAAATCATTAGGACTGTCTGATCAGGTGATTGGATTGACTATTGTTGCTCTAGGCACAAGCATGCCTGAACTCGTTACCAGTGTGGTAGCTTCATTTAAAAAGCGTACTGATATTTCAATCGGTAATTTAATTGGGTCGAATATTTTTAATGTATTGGCTGTGGGAGGGCTTACCTCAATTATCAATCCAATTAAAGTGACAAACTCAGCAGAGATAAATTACAATATGTGTTGGATGCTCGGAATTTCTTTGATGATTCTTCCGGCTATTTATTTTGGTAAATCAATTGGTCGACTAAAAGGGCTGATATTGTTAATCGTTTTCTTTATTTACACCTATACTTTATTGAGTTAATATGCTCAAAAAAATTGCTTTTGTTTTTGTCTGTATAAACCTCGTTTTATTAGGTTGCATTCTTTACATAAACAGCTCTTACAAAAATAATTTTTACAAAAAAAAAGCCGCTGTTTTTCAAGAAAACTTATCGGCAAGTGAATTTCTTTTAAAACAAAAAACAAAGCAGCTACTCAAACATAAAGATGTATTCAAAGAAACTATTGAAGATTTTTCTTTCTATATCTATTACAACGACACGCTTGAAAATTGGAGTAGCCATGAAACTTCTGTAGACTTTATTCTAAAACAAGGCAGTTTCTCAAAAGTAGCTTTCTATAAAAACGGCTGGTACCTCACACACCTTGAAAAACAGAACAATACAACAGCTGTAGGGCTTTTTAAAATTAAAAACAGCTATCCTACTGAAAATCATATTTTAAAAAATACGTTTTCAACTCATTTAATTGACGGTGAATTTTTTGACTTGGGACTCGAAAAAAAATCAAAAAGTTTTTCTATTAATGTAAGTCAACTTGTACAGCTTTATTTATATCCTAAAACAAACGATACGCATTCAAAATTAAAACACCTTTATCCTTTATTTTACCTATCTGCTTTTATTTTACTAATCTGTAGTATATCTCTGTTTCTAAAACCTGTAAAAGCCGAAATTCTCTCAGTAATTACGACACTTTTTTTTAGCATTATATTGTTCTTAAGTCATTTTGAAAATATCTACATCTTTATTTTAGGTGCTCTTTTGTTTGCTTATTTATTTCATCTTCTTTCAAAAGTCAAACTCAACAATACCTTTTTACAAAATCTGTATTCTGGGCTTTTGTTTGTTGTATGTATTGTTTTGATTCAACAATTTATTACCCATTCTTATCTCAATACTGAACTTGTTGTTGAGTTGACTGAATTTGTAAGTTTTGATCTTCAAACTTGGCTCTATTATCTATCTATTTTCATTTGCTGTATAGCGCTTTGGTCTAGCTTTAATGCGTTTAAACTCATCCACCTTACAAACAAAAAAATACTACATGCTTTTTACTTTTTAATCTTATGCGCTTTTTTCTTAAGCACTGTTTTTACTTATGCTTATCATAAAAGAAAACAAATTGAAGCCATCAATGTTTTAGAAAGTCTCAAACAAAAACAAGACGTTAATCTCGAATTAAACGTTCAGAATTATGCTGAAGATATTTATAAGTTTACTCAAGAGCAAATTTATGAGCTCAACGAAAAAGACATTGATATAGAATATTACATCAATGAATTGCAGAATTCATATTTCTCTAAATTTTTAACCAAATATCAAATAGATGCATACGTATATGAGGCTAACCAAATCAACTACTTCACTTCTAAAGAACCTATAGATTTTTCAGAGCTCAAAAACTATTTAACCGCCTCAAAGTCAAGGTTTCAAGAAAATCTTTACAATACTCATGGGCTTGCCAAAGAAGTCGATTATTTGATGCAAGTTGCTACTCAAAACAAAAAAACTGTTTATCTCACTTTTAGCAGCAAATCTTATAAAGATATTATAGGTTTTCCGGCACTTTTTAGTCAAACAAGTAAACAGAAAAAAGTACATAGCTACGCCTATTACAAAAACGATTTACTGAGTTTTAAAGAAGGTAACTACAACTTTAAAACACAAATTAAAAAAGAACATTTTGCAACTGATAAAGCATTTGAACACTTTATTTACAGCGATAAAAATTTAAAGATTGTTGTCTCTCAACCTAATAAGAGCTTCACAGATCATCTTAATTTATTTTCAATTCTCTTGTTGTTGCTCTCTATTTTTTCACTCATTTATTACCTTTTATTCATCTACTTGTTTAAAGACTCAGGCAATTATTCTATTGCTCAGAAATTGCAAATATTTTTACTCTCCACTTTATTTCTAGCAATTATTTCTGTTTCAATAGGAACTTATATCAGTTCAAAAAAAGATTTCAATACTCGTAATAAGGCATTGCTTGAAGATAAGCTCAGATCTGTACTGTTTGAAGTAGAACATAAGGTTTCAAAAAAATCTACTCTAAACGTAAAAGACAAACCATTTTTAGAGCGAATACTTAACAAATTTTCAAACGTATTTTATGCAGACATCAGCTTATTTGACAAACAAGGTAAATTAATTGCCTCTTCTGCCTCATCAATTTTTAAATCAGGCATTCTTTCAACACGCATGCATCCTATTGCTTTCTCTAAGCTACAAGACTTTAACCAACCTAAAATTTTACAAGACGAATCTATCGAACAGATGCACTACCTTTCAGCATATGTACCTGTTTACAACAAAAAAGGTGATTTTCTAGCCTATTTAAATCTGCCTTATTTTGTAAAACAAGAAGCTTTTGAACAAGAATGGGGTCGATTTTTATCTTCTATTCTAAACGTATATTCAGTGCTGCTATTGGTTTTATTACTGGCCTCTATCTTTGTTGCCAATGTTTTAACTTCTCCGTTAAGAACGGTTCAAGAAATGCTTGAAAATGTAGATTCAAACAGAGAAGACCAACGTTTAGAATACCATGGAAAAAATGAAATCGGAGATTTGGTAAAAGTCTACAACAAAAAAGTAGAACAGCTCAGTGAAAAATCAAAGGCTTTAGCCGAAAGTGAGAAAAAATTAGCTTGGCGTGAAATGGCCAAACAGGTGGCGCATGAAATTAAAAATCCTTTAACACCTATGAAATTAAGCGTACAACATTTGGTTCGCTCTTTGGGGGTAAAAACCTCTGATGATCAAAAGCAACTCTCCACATTTGGTCAGCGCATAGAAGAACAAATTAATGTGTTAAGCAGAATTGCATCAGAGTTTTCTGATTTTGCTCAAATGCCAAAGGCAAAGAAAAAAAGCATAGACCTGGCTTTAATCACTAAAGATATTGTGGGCTTATTTACACAAAGTAGCGCTTCTGGGATTCACTTTTCTATGCCAACAGATGATTGCACAGTTTTAGCAGACAAAGACCAAATGATGCGTGTCATACAAAACTTGATTAAAAATGCCATTCAAGCTACTCAAAGCATTGCAGATGCTAAAATTAAAGTGAAACTTGAGGTTTCAAAAAAGAGTATTGTATTTAGAATCATAGACAATGGAGTGGGTATTCATGCTGAAATTCAAGATAAAATCTTTGTGCCCAATTTTACTACTAAAACCTCCGGAAAAGGCTTAGGCCTGGCCATGTGTAAGCAAATTATTGAAGCCCACGGCGGAACAATTGATTTTGAATCAGAAAAAGGAAAAACACATTTTTTCTTTGAGCTTAAAAAATCATAGGCGAGTTAATCACCGTATCATTTAAATGCGTAAAGTTTTTTTTAGATGGATGATAAATTTCTATGTGCACATTTACAATGCCTTTTTGAACCATTCCTATCTCTTGAGCTGCTATTTTAGAAAGATCAATAATACGCCCCTTTATAAAGGGCCCTCTGTCATTCACACGCACCACAATTGATTTATTGTTGTTTAAGTTGGTTACTTTCAGTTTTGTTCCAAAAGGCAAAGTCTTATGAGCACAAGTATATTCAGTATTTGAAAACCGCTCTCCATTTGCCGTTAACCTACCCTCAAATTTTTGAGCATAATAAGAAGCAATACCATCTTGAGTAAAATCTTGATGAGGATTTTTATCTGATTTATTGCCTGAAAAGGCATATAAAAAAGTAATGAGCAGTATAGTTAAAGCGCTTCTCATAGTGTGATTTAGATTAAAGATACTGAAAATTAGGGTTTTATAAAAATTTAAGGGAGTGAAGGGATACTTTTAGGTGCATTCAAAATTTATCTTTGTCAGCACCTAAAAGTATCCCTCCACCCACTTAAATTTTTATAAA
>JAHDHZ010000019.1:0-9424 GCA_020631045.1 Flavobacteriales bacterium
CCTGATTTTCAGCAAATCAAAGAAGGGTTAAATGCCCCTGTGATTTTTGATGGCAGAAATGTCTTTGACATCGATACAGTTAAAAAACACGGATTCTATTACAACAGCATCGGTAGAGAAATCATTCACAATGGCTAAACAACGCGTTTTAATTACAGGAGCTGCTGGTTTTTTAGGCTCTCACTTGTGTGACAGATTCATCTCAGAAGGCTTTCAGGTAGTTGGGATGGACAACCTGATCACCGGCAACCTAAGCAACATCGAGCACCTATTTGGCAACGAGCACTTCACTTTCATGAATCATGATGTGAGCAATTTTGTACATGTCTCAGGATCTCTTGATTACATTTTGCACTTTGCCTCTCCTGCCTCACCAATTGATTACCTAAAAATACCCATCCAAACCTTAAAAGTAGGGTCTTTGGGCACGCACAACCTGTTGGGACTTGCTAAAGAGAAAAAAGCACGCATGTTGATTGCCTCTACCTCTGAGGTATATGGTGATCCGATGGTGCATCCGCAACACGAAGATTATTGGGGCAATGTAAACCCTATAGGACCAAGAGGAGTGTATGATGAAGCGAAGCGTTTTCAAGAGGCGATGACCATGGCTTACCATCGTTTTCACGGTGTTGAGACAAGAATCGTACGTATCTTTAATACCTACGGGCCACGCATGCGTTTGAATGACGGCAGAGTATTGCCCGCTTTTATCGGACAGGCCTTGAGAGGAGAAGACCTCACTGTTTTTGGCGACGGTTCTCAAACCCGATCGTTTTGTTATGTTGACGACTTGATTGAGGGCATTTACCGCTTGTTAATGTCTGATCATGCATACCCAGTGAACATCGGAAATCCTGATGAAATCACCATTGGTGAGTTTGCAGAAGAAATCATTAAGCTTACCGGAACTGCTCAAAAAGTCATTTACAAAGACTTGCCAAAAGATGATCCCAAAAAGAGAAGGCCTGACATTACAAAAGCAAAAGAATTACTTGATTGGTCACCCAAAGTAGACCGCTCTGAAGGTTTAAAAAGAACCTATGCCTATTTTCAGACGCTGTCTGATGAGCAACTCAATGAGACGGCACACTACAATTTTGAAAAATACATCAAGCGATGAGCAAAGATTATTTTGCACATGAAACCGCTGTCATTGATGAAGGCTGCCAGATAGAAAAAGGCACTAAAATTTGGCATTTCACCCACATTATGCCCAACTGTAAGATTGGTGAACATTGCAACATTGGCCAAAATTGCGTGATCTCTCCCGGAGTTGAGCTTGGTAAGAACGTAAAAATTCAAAACAATGTTTCAGTGTATAGCGGAGTGATTTGTGAAGATGATGTATTCTTAGGCCCCTCTATGGTGTTTACCAATGTAATGAATCCTAGAAGTCATGTAAATAGACGAGGGCAATATACTAAAACAGTGGTTAAAAAAGGCGCTTCGATTGGAGCGAATGCGACCATTGTATGCGGCAATGACATTGGTGAGTATGCTTTTATTGGAGCAGGAGCTGTAGTTACGAAAGAAGTTGCTAATTTTGCGCTGGTTGTAGGCAATCCTTCTCGTCAAATTGGATGGATGAGCAAACACGGTCACCGCCTTGAGTTTAACGATCAAGGCAAGGCAATTTGTCCTGAAGGAAAAGACACCTACACCCTTGAAAACAATAAAGTTACTTGCAGTTGAGTGCCGAGAAAAAAATAAAGTTTGTAGTTGTAGGAGCAGGCCATATCGGCAAGCGTCACGCTGAGATGATTCGAAGAAATTCAGGCGCTGAGTTGATTGCACTTTGTGATGTTCAAGCAGAAGAAAATTTAGGGTTAGAAGATTTCAACGTGCCCTTTTTCAACTCTATTGAAACGCTTTTGGCCTCAAGTTTAGAATTTGACGTTGTCAACATCTGCACGCCCAATGGTTTGCATGCCAAGCAATGCATTCAAGCTTTAGAAGCTAAAAAGCATGTGGTATGTGAAAAACCTATGGGGCTAACGAAAGTTGCTTGTGAAGAAGTCATCCACAAAGCACTTCAAGTATCAAAACAAGTATTTTGCGTAATGCAAAATCGTTATTCTCCTCCTTCAGTTTGGATCAAAGAAATCATTGATCAAAAGCGTTTAGGAGAGATTTACAATGTGCAAATCAACTGCTATTGGAATAGAGACGATAGATATTATAAAAAAGGTGGATGGAAAGGCACCAAAGAGTTAGATGGAGGAACTCTTTTCACTCAATTCTCTCACTTTATCGACATCATGTATTGGTTGTTCGGAGACATTACCAACATTAAGGCCAATCTGAAAGACTTTGCACATCAAAATTCTACAGATTTTGAAGATACCGGAGTGGTTAGCTTTGATTTTGTTGGGGGTGGAATGGGATCAATCAATTACTCTACTGCAGTATACAATCAAAACTTAGAAAGCAGCATGATTGTGATCGGGGAGAAAGGCTCAGTTAAAATCGGCGGGCAATACATGAATGAAGTTGAATACTGTCATATTGAAGACTATGAGATGCCTACCCTGCCACAGGCAAATCCTGCAAATGATTACGGCCCTTACAAGGGTTCAGCAGCGAATCATCACTTAGTGATCGAAAATGTTGTAGACACTTTAAATCAAAAAACCACACTCACCACCAATGCTCTTGAAGGCTTGAAAGTGGTAGATATTATTGAACGCATATACGCTCAAAAACATGTATAATAAATTAGAAAACAAAGAAGCTAAACTGGCTGTAATAGGTCTAGGATATGTTGGATTGCCCATTGCCCTTGAATTTGCTAAACACTTCAGTGTCATAGGTTTTGACATTAATGAGAAAAGAGTTGAGATGATGAAAAACAACATCGACCCTTCTCAAGAGTTAGACTCAAGTGAATTTGAAGGCAAAGACATTGCGTTCACAACAAATTTAGAAGACCTCAAAAAAGCACATTTCTTTGTAGTGGCTGTACCTACACCGATTAATGAGTACAACACTCCAAACTTAAGACCTCTCTTGAGTGCTTCAGAAACTGTGGGCAAAGTCTTAAAAAAAGGAGACTATGTTGTCTTTGAATCAACTGTTTATCCTGGCTGTACAGAAGATGATTGCATTCCGATTTTAGAGAGAGAATCAGGCTTAACCTTTAAAAAAGATTTTATGGCAGGCTATTCTCCGGAGCGCATCAATCCGGGAGATAAAGAGCGTAAAATATCTGACATCAAAAAGATTGTTTCGGGTTGTTGCAGCACTTCTTTGAAAGAGATCTCTAAAACCTATGGCAAGATCATTACTGCTGGCATTCATGAGGCGCCTACCATTAAAGTTGCTGAGGCTGCTAAAATTATTGAAAATACGCAACGAGATGTCAACATTGCTTTGATGAATGAGCTGTCGATCATTTTTGATAAAATGAACATCAACACTTATGACGTGCTTGAAGCTGCTGGCACAAAATGGAACTTTTTAGGGTTTAGACCTGGGTTAGTTGGCGGGCATTGCATAGGCGTTGACCCTTATTACCTTACCCACAAAGCTGAACAATTCGGATACCACGCTAAAATCATCAATTCTGGCCGTTACATCAATGACAGCATGGGGTTTTATGCCGCTAAACAAACTGTTAAAAAGATGTTGGCTGCCGGAAAAGCCCTTAGAGATGCCAAAGTCTTGGTTATGGGTGCAACCTTTAAAGAAGATGTAAGCGACATTAGAAATTCAAAGGTTTCTGATGTCATCAAAGAATTACAATCTTATCAAGTATCCGTAGATGTGGTTGATCCTTATGCCGATTCAAAAGAATTAGAGCATGAATATGGATACGGATTGGTTGATAAGCCTAAAGAAAAATACGATGCCATTGTTGTTGCAGTCAATCATAAAGAATATGTAGGCTTAACAGAAGATTACTTTAAATCAATCGCGGCAAAAGATGCTGTATTGGTCGATATTAAAGGCATCTACAGAAATCAAAAAATTGCTGACTTAAATTACTGGAGTCTATAAAGCTTGCTGCCCTACAAAAGGATTGCTTTGTTTTTCTTCTCCTATTGTGGTCGATGCACCATGACCTGTGTAAACCACATAGTCATCGCCTAACATAAAAAGCTTTTTTTGAATACTATCAATTAAATCTTGGTGATTTGAATTAGGAAAATCGGTTCTTCCGATAGACCCTTGGAATAGAACATCTCCACCAATCACAAACTTATCTTCATGAGATACAAAAACCACATGACCAGGGGCATGACCAGGTGTAAACAATACCTCTAAAGAAGCCGCTCCAAACTGAATCAGATCACCTTCTTGAATAAACCCTTCAGGCTCAGAGCAAGGCTTTAGCGCAATGCCATACATCTGTGCAGCCATAGGAGACATTTTCATCAACACCTCTAGGTCTAACTTGTGTAAATAGGGTTTTAAATTAAATGTCTGTTCTATAAAATTTAGTCCTAGTATGTGATCAATGTGCGCGTGGGTGAGCAGCACCTTTTCAACCCTCAGTGCATTAGCCTTTATGAAATCTAGTAAAACTTGCTCTTCTTGAGCAGTGTAGCATCCTGGATCAATAATTACAGCGCTTTTACTCTGATCATACAACACATAGGTGTTTTCAGAAAAAGGATTGAACGCAAATGATTTAACAGTGATCATTCTTCAATTTTTGAGCTTAACGGATATTTTAGATTCTCCATTTTTGAAACCTGAACATTGATTGCTCCAACCAATATTTCTGACTCAATCATTAAGGGAACTCTGTTTTTATCATTAGTTACCCAGACCGTCATATCTTCTCCACCTTTAAAAATAGTACCCTCGACAAGCAATGCACTAAATTTCAAGGCCTGAAATTCACCCTGGCCCTTTACATCAATTTGCTCTTCTCCTTTATAACGAATAAAGGTTTTATAAATCTCTCCATCAATGACCATGTTGAGCGGAATCTTATCTCCTGATTTATAATTTTCAAAAGGAATTGCCCTTGCCTGATAGATCATAGTCATAGGATCTAGCACACAAGATTCTTTATAAGATATCGTCTTTTCTTGGGCAGGCTGATCATTTTCTTGAGCACTTACTTTAATTTGATTGGCTGGCAAAAAATCATACCGCTCATGTTGAATTTCTTTATTCTCATTCACATCTCTTGAAAAGTGAAGAGGCATTAAGTTGTCAGGATGCACATAAGATTGATAGGTGTCATCAACTTGGTAAAACCAATTCCATTTCGGGTAAGATTTTCCGTTCGAATAAAAATGGTAAGTTGCCATTCCATTGTAATAATCTTGATTTGCTCTAAAATAGACCCAACCGGCACTCACCCAAATAAAACCCCAATTATAATATACCTCGTATGTAATTTTCTCTCCAGAACTAAAAGGAATTTGTTTTACCTGACAAGGCTGAGCTACACTTTTAAAAATAAAGAGAGCAAAACAAAAAACAACCGCTAGAACCCTCATTTTTCAAGCTGTTTTAAGATTTGAGAAATACTAACTTTTTGTTGCAACCTCAATTGAATGTCTTGCAAAGTCAAGCGCTCTTGAGTCATTGAATCACGGTCTCTTAAGGTACAAGTATCATCTTCTAAAGACTGATGATCAATGGTCAAGCAAAAAGGCGTACCTATAGCATCTTGTCTTCTATAGCGTTTACCTATCGAGTCTTTTTCATCATAATGGACAGCATAATCAAATTTCAGATCTTGTAGAATAGAACGTGCTTTTTCTGGTAAACCATCTTTTTTAACCAAAGGCAAAACAGCTAGTTTATAGGGTGCTAAAAAAGCTGGAATTTGCATGACAACTCTTGAAGAGCCATCTTCTAGGCTCTGCTCTTTTAAAGCTGAAGACAAAACCGCTAAAAACATACGATCAAGCCCAATAGAGGTCTCTACAACATAAGGCACATAAGACTTATTTAACTGATTATCAAAATACTGTAGTTTCTTACCACTCAACTCTTGGTGCTGAGTCAAATCAAAATCAGTTCTTGAATGAATGCCCTCTAATTCTTTAAAACCTATTGCAAATTCAAATTCAATATCTGACGCTGCATTGGCATAATGCGCCAACTTAATATGATCATGAAAGCGATATTTTTCTTCCCCGAAGCCAAGAGCCTTATGCCATTTAAGACGATACCCCTTCCAATACTCATACCATTTCATCTCATCACCCGGAGCCACAAAAAACTGCATTTCCATCTGCTCAAACTCACGCATTCTAAAGATAAACTGACGTGCCACAATCTCGTTTCTAAATGCCTTTCCGATTTGAGCAATTCCAAAAGGAATCTTTTGGCGCGTAGTTTTTTGAACATTTAAGAAATTTACAAAAATGCCCTGAGCTGTTTCTGGCCTAAGATAAATCTTAGAAGATCCATCTGCCAAAGCCCCAATCTCTGTGTCAAACATCAAATTGAATTGACGTACGTCTGTCCAGTTTTTTGAACCACTCACAGGGCACGCAATTCCTAAATCTTCAATCAATTGTTTGAGTGCTGTAAAATCTTCTGCCTCTAAACAGCGCTTCATCTCACTGTTGATCTCAGTAATCTTTTTTTGATAGTCTACTACCCTACCGTTGGTCTGTAAAAACTGAGCCTGATCAAAAGCATCTCCAAATCTTTTTTGCGCTTTGGTAACTTCTTTTTTGATTTTAGATTCAATTTTTGCGATATGCTCTTCAATTAAAACATCTGCACGGTAACGTTTTTTAGAGTCTTTATTGTCAATTAAAGGATCAGAAAATGCATCTACATGGCCTGATGCCTTCCATGTTTTTGGGTGCATAAAAATAGCCGTATCTACGCCTACAACATTTTCATGTGCATCGACCATAGCCTTATACCAATAGGCCTTGATGTTGTTTTTCAAAGCCACTCCCAAAGGACCATAATCATAAACAGCCGCTAATCCATCATAAATCTCTGAAGACTGAAATACAAAGCCATATTCTTTGGCGTGAGATACAATTTTTTTAAGCCCTTCTTGTTGTGACATAATTATTTGATTCCTTTAAGAATTGAAGTACCTTCTGCACCAAAAACATTGTTATCACCAAAAGACCCGTCCCATTTTTGAATCCACTTTTCTTGGAGCTCTAACTCGTATAGCTTCAACATTTTTGGTTGAGAAAGCACATCTTTGGTTTTGGCATCCCACTCAGCAGCCTTAAAGTTATTTTCTGCCTCTTGAGCTTTTTCTAAAGCAAGTTTGTTCAACTCTAATTGCTTGGCGGTAGCTTCAGCAGTTTTGGCAATTTGAGAAGGAATATCAACATCGGTCAGTTGTACTCTAGCAAAGTCAATATAAAATTCAGGGAGTTCTTCTGAGAGAATTGTGCTTAGCTTATCTTCGGCCTCTTGACGTTTGGTGAGGTTTAATTCTGAAGCAGTGTATTGAGGAACTACCTCTTTGGCTGAAGATTTTAAAGTCTTGACAATTTTGGTTTCAAAATCGTTGATTCTAACATGAAGCAGATTAACTTTTTCAGGATTTAAATTGTAATCTAACGAGAGTTCAACACCTGTAAGCATGTTGTTTTTATCGTTGAATTCAAATTTCTCAACCATTGTTTTTTCTCTAACATCATACTCAACCATATCATCCCAAATCCAATTCACGCCCCAAACCAATCCTTCAGAATATACTTTTTCAAGATTGGTTTTTCCTCCCCACGAAACCTCAACACCTTTTCTACCTGATCCTACTGATGTACATGCACTAATAGAGGTTAGCAAGATGATCGCATAAGAAATTCTTTTCATTTTCTTGTTCTTTTAATGTAAACATAGGTTAGCCAAAAGATATAGACTACCGAGGCAATTGCTAAAAATCCTAAAGCTCCTTTTGTCATTTTTAATTGTTTGTGCAAAGCTATAAAAACCCAGAAGATATTACCAGATTTGATCGGGTTTAGAATTCTTTTAAACAGTTTAGAAAAGCGATTTAATAAAACCTTTTCTCTAAAATACGCTGTTCTTTTTTCTTATCTACAGAACCTGTCAAATATTTCTGCATCACTAAAGAAGCTATGGGAGCTGCCCAAGTACCACCAAATCCTGCATTTTCAATGTATACAGATATTGCTATTTGCGGATTTTCTCTGGGTGCAAAAGCAATAAAAATAGAGTGATCTTCTCCGGCTGGATTCTGAGCAGTTCCTGTTTTACCACAGACCTCTATTTCTTCAATCTTAGCTCTTCTGGCTGTTCCGCCCGCTTGATTTACTACTTTTGACATACCTTCTATGACTTGATCAAAATAGTAAGAAGAAACAAGTGCTTTGTGTTTTTGAGTATAAGTAGAATCTAAAGAGCTGTGCTGAATTGACTTTACTAGCCTTGGTTTATAATACACCCCTCTATTGGCCATGATTGCAGCCATGTTTGCCATTTGCAAGGGTGTTACTAAAAGCTCTCCCTGCCCAATGCTCAAAGAATAAATGGTTGGATATTTCCAAGCACCTTGCCCATAAACCTTATCATAGTATTTTTTTGAAGGAATTTTACCTTTACGTTCGCCAGGCAAATCAATGCCTAAGCGATTGCCTAAGCCGAAAGATGCCACTTTGGTTCTCCAAACATCGAGCATCTGAGCTGAGAATTTCTTTTTACCGTAATAATTTACAGGTTGTAAGATGCGTTTGAAAACATGATAAAAATACGGATTACAAGAAAATTGTATGGCTTTGCTCACATCTGATGGATAACTGTGATCATGACATCCTACCAAAGATTTATTGCAGGCAAAACCCGTACCCTCATGAATCACACCCATATCTAAGGCGATTAAACTTTGAATCAGCTTAAAGATAGATCCGGGCGGATACTCTGCCATCAAAGAACGGTTAAACAAAGGTCTTAGCGTATCGTCAGCAGATAAGTTTCGGTAATTCTCTGACCTGTACCTTCCGACCAATAAATTAGGATCATAGGTTGGGCTTGAAACAAAAGCCAAGACTTCTCCTGTACTGGGTTCTATGGCCACAACACTACCCTTTTTGCCCTGCATGAGGCGCTCTGCATAACCTTGTAATTGTGCGTCAATAGTTAAGTTAATATTTTGACCACTGACCGCCTTTTTATCATTCTCACCTGACCTGTATGATTCTTTTAAAACATTTTTACTATCAGCCACATATAGATCATAACCGTGATCACCTCTTAAAACCTGTTCGTAAGATTTTTCTAAACCAATTTTACCAATATAATCACCAATCTTATAACTTGAATCTCTTTGAATATCGGCAGCTGAAACCTCAGCAATGTATCCAATGACGTGCGCTGCAATGTTGCGATTGATCTTTCTATTGTCTCTTAATCTCAGCTCAAATTCAGGAAACAAATACATTTTCTCCATCAAAGGGCCATATTCACTCGCCGATAGTGATGAGATAAAAATACTTGGCTTGTACCTTGAATATTT
>JAHDHZ010000019.1:9524-42484 GCA_020631045.1 Flavobacteriales bacterium
ATTCACTCGCCGATAGTGATGAGATAAAAATACTTGGCTTGTACCTTGAATATTTCTTAGCCTTTGAAAGCTTTGTTTTAAAGGTTTGTATATCGATTGTAAAGAGCTTACAAAATTTTGCAGTATCAAAATCGGCTTGAACCAATCTAGGCACTACCATCAAATCATACAACGGCTCATTGTAAACGATTTTTTCACCATAACGATCAAGCATCAAGCCCCTAGGAGCATACTTCTCAACCCTTCTTAACGATTGATTTTCAGCAGAAAGCACATAACTATCATCTATGACTTGTACATAAAAAAATCGCAAAAGATAAACTCCTGCAATGACATAGAAAAACAACAAAATAATTTGATCTCGGCCGTTTCGATGCGTTTGCATAATAGTTTATTTCAAGAAAATTCTAAACACGACACACATCATCAAACTTGCAAGTGAAGAAGCTACAATTTTTAGCAGTGTAAAATAGAGCTCTGATAAGCCCCCCTTTTCAAGAAAAAACAAACAAATATGAAAAATCAGCACCAACAAAAAAGCATATTTTACAAACCATAAAAGCCCGTACTTTTCTGAAGAGGGCAAGTATTGAGAGTCGTATCCATCAATAGGCTCAACCAAGTCAAGCACGTAAGGGCGCGCAAAGGCTAAAACTAAACAAGAAAGGGCATGCATGCCCAATGAATGATAGAAAAAATCAAATATTAACCCAACCAAAAAAGCCATAAACAAAAAAGCTGATCGATTAAATTTCACAGGAAACAAAAGCAAAAAAACGATGTACAACTGAGGATTAAACCAGCCTAAAACAAGTAAGTTTTTCAGCAAGACAACTTGCAAAACAAATAGCAAGAGAAACTGCCCCAATTTTTGAATTAAAAATTTACTGGTCATACCATTGTAAATTACGGTTAATTTTTAAATCTTGAAGTACTGGAGATTTCACATTTAAATTAAATTGAAAACTTTTGATTGTTCCTGACAAAATCGCTTTAAAGCCCATTTGCCAACAATGTAAATCTCTAAAAATATCGATTTCAGGCAAAGTCATTTTCTCAGCTTCAAGATCATAAGTAGTTCTAAAAGCTACCTTCCAATTGGGGGTTAAGTTTAAATCTCCGTTGAATGAAATGGTATGGGTCACTGACTTAATGTTAGCAGGCATTCGATAATTAAAGTTGTACCCAAGTGCTAATGACCAAGGTATATTAAAATCTACATACGCTTGAGGGGTATTCTGTATGTGCTCTAGCTCTTCTTCAGAGCCTTTATCTGTGGTAGGCTGTCCAGTTTTTTTACCTTGCAAACGGTAATTGGTCGAAATATTAATATCAGAAAGCCGAGCAATTTTCTTAAATGTATTGAAATCTGATATGAGCAAGGTATTTACTTTTCTATTTAATGTTGCATCATAAAAGTAAGGGTCAAAATTTCCTCTAAAGTTCACTCTCAATTTTTTACTAAAATTTAAAAATCCATTGAACTGAATTGGATTTAAATTAAAAGAATCTGCGTTTAGAGCATAAGAAGAGCCTAGTCTAAAGTTTTCTAACACATTAAGTTTCTTGGTTTTCTCTCCTGTCGAATCAGACTTGTCTTTGATTTTTACCTGAAAATCATTGATGATTGAAAAGTTAATGTTTGAATTTGCTTGGCTGGTAGGCGATCCAAACAAACCTTGAAAAATAGAATATTGAATGGTATCTACTTGGCCTGCATTGATCTGAGTATAGAAATCAAAATATCTTGAATTAGAATAATCTGGTGAATATTCATATCCAACACTCGGGGTAATAATGTGTCTGAGCGCCTTAATCTTTTTATTTGCTCCGAACTGATACATACCATAAATCTTTGTGGTTAAATCAGCATTGTAACGAAAGGTATGAAAATGATCAAATCCTGCTAAAGTATCTGTAATTAAACGTTCTTGCACGTTATCATAAATTCTGTCGTAGGTTTCAAAATAAGCCCTTCCTGTGTAGGTAAATCTGTTATTTAAACTGAGAAACTTCAGTACTTTAGTGTTGTGATTGACAGGGATAACATGCTGCAGGCCATTCTGAAAATCATTCAAAGTTTGCCTTCTAAAAAACAAGGTATCGAGTTTTGAATCTAAACGACTCTTGTATGAAAAATCATATTGCAGAGTGATGTTCTCAAACCATTTATCTCCCACATTCTTAGTTGTTTTAAACGGAAAAAAACGATTGACATTAAATGTCAGATTCGGCGCATCAATCTTTATGGTACTGTCTCTCACATTTTGAGAATGTGAAGCATTGAGCACCAGAGAACCTGCTGTTTTTAACTTTGTGAAGGTTAACAAACGGGTCAAAGCTACGTTTGAAGCGAAGGTGTTTTGAACAAAACTCTGAGTATTTAAATTTAAATTGTTTCTGTTGTTGCCTGAAGACCCTGCATCTACAGTTGCTGAAAATTTATATTTTGGATTTGCCTTTGGGTCTTGCGTATGCGTCCATTTAATTGAAAAGTTATTGACTTTTGAAAAATAAGGAAAGCCAATGCCAGCAGTATCATTTTGCAATTCTTTAAACCCTTGCTTAAAGACTGAATACTCTAAATTTAAACGCCCATCATACTTATACCTTCTCTTGTAATTTGCATTGAGCCGAGTGGCCCAACTGCCCCTAAAATAAATGTCCCACAGGTTTTCTAAATCAAAATACTCACTGACCGCCCAGTAATAGCCTAGGTTGTTTAAAAACACTCCTTGGGTAGCTGTTGCCCCATAATTGTTGGGCAATAAAATTCCTGAGGTCTGACTCTGTTGATTGGGAAAGAATCCAAACGGAATCGCTAGAGGTGTTGGGGCATCATCTACCTTAAGGTTTGCCGCACCAGTAATGATTTTATCACTTTTAATCACTTTAAGCTTTTTTGCCCTAATGTAAAAATGAGGCGTATCTAAATTGCAGGTTGTATACTTTCCGTCTTGAACAAAGAGCACCTCTTTGTCAGCCATTTTAATTTGCCCTCCGTGCAAATACCCGTCACCTTCTTGTGTCTTTGCGCGATAGACCTTGCCCTTTTCAGTATCAAAACTGTACAACATAGAATCGCTCACAAAACTCTGATCACCGTCTTTAAAGTCTGGCCGTTCAATGTATTTTTGAGATGAATCGCTTTGTTTGCCTTTTGCAAAAAGCACCTTGTCGGTCATGTCAATAGATATGTAATCTGCTCTCAACTCAGTTGTCTGATAAGTCAATTCAGCCTTACCATGCAAGTGAATCTTATCATCAGAAAGATCAATCACAATAGAATCTTGAGCATTGTAATTTACCGGTGCATCTAAAAAGTTCTTACTCTTTTTAGGCACCTGTATGACAAGAGCCGAATCTAAGATAGAATCTGTTTGTTGTAAAGCATTTAAAGAATCAGCCACCACTTGAGCTTTCGCTTGAAAACAAGCAAAAACACTCAAAAAAACCAATACAACATAATAATCGAATTGCTTGCCCACCCCGTATTTTATCTTATTTTTGTTTGTGTAGCTTAACACACAAAGCTAAATATAAGTATTGAGTTATAAACAGTTTCATATCTTACGAATTGTCTTTTGCTTGTTAATTAGTGTTAAGCTTAGTGGGCAAACCACCCAAACAAAGACCAATCAAGTTAAAAAAATTGTCATTGATGCGGGCCATGGCGGGCATGACCCTGGCTGTCATGGCGCGAGCAGCAAAGAAAAAGAAGTTTGCCTTTCTATGGCTTTAAAACTGGGTAAACTCATTGAAAAAAGATTGCCAGCAGTAGAAGTTGTATACACGAGAAAAACAGATGTTTTTGTTGATCTGAAAGAACGGGCTGCCATTGCAAACAAAAATGAAGCTGACCTGTTTATTTGCATACATGCCAATGCCAATGACAACAAAAGTGCTTTTGGGTCAGAAACCTATGTAATGGGGTTACACAAAACACAAGCCAACCTGAATGTTGCCAAACGAGAAAACTCTGTAATTCTTTTAGAAAATAACTACAAAGCACATTATGAAGGCTTTGACCCTAACTCTGATGAAGACATGATTGCCTTAACACTCATGCAAAGCGTTTACCTTGAACAGAGCTTACATATGGCCTCAAATGTGCAGCAAAACTTTGAAAAGTCAGGCAGAAAAAATAGAGGCGTAAAGCAAGCAGGATTCTTAGTTTTACATCAAACTGCTATGCCTAGCGTATTGATTGAAACAGGTTTTTTAACCAATCCTGAAGAAGAAAAATATTTGAGTAACCCTAAAACTCAAGATGAAATTGCAGAAAACATCTACAAAGCTTTTGTTGCATACAAAGCACACATCGAAAAAATCGATGAACGATCAGGCAGTGAAATTGAAATTACTGAAACGCAAAAACCCATCCACCCAAAAACAGAAGAAACAAAAACAGCAAAACAAGAAAAGCCTGAAGAAAAAGAAACTTTAACTAAAACACCCCGTACAGATGACCAAGTTATTTACCGCGTGCAAATTAAAACTTCTGCCCAACAACTAGAGATTACACCCAAAAACTTTTTTGGAATGTCAAATGTATTTGAATACAAAGTTGGCAATCTCTATAAATACACCGTCGGAGAGGGGCAAACTGTAAATGAATTGTTATTTTTGCAAAACAAAATGAGAGAGAAAGGTGCAAAAGGTGCTTTTATTGTAGCTTTTTTAAACGATCAACGCATTTCGATCTCTGAGGCCCGAAAACTTAATAAATGAAGGCAGGAAAAGAAATAATTATTGGCATCACAGCGCTTGTAGCTTGTGCTATTCTGTATTACGGATTTGGGTTTCTCAAAGGCCAAGATGTATTTAGCTCAACAAAAACTTATTACGCGATTTACGATCATGTTGACGGATTGCTACCTTCAAGTGGTGTGCAATACAATGGGTTTGAAGTAGGAAAAGTTCAAAATATTTATTTTCACCCCAACGGTTCAGGAAACTTGATTGTTGAGTTTAACATTTCTAACGGCGAGATTCAAATTCCGATCGGCTCTACTGCTCAAGTTGCTGCATTTGATCTTCTGGGTACTAAAGGCATCAAACTGATTATGAATTCGGCACAAACTGAAAGACATCAAAGTGGTGACACCATTAGTTCTGGCTATGAAAACTCTATGCAAGAGCAAGTCAATGAGCAAATATTGCCTTTAAAAAATAAAGTAGAAAGCCTGATTTCTCAATTTGATTCAGCCTTACAAATTGTACAAGGCGTATTCACCCCAGATTTTCAAGAAAGCATCTCAACAAAGTTTGGCAATACCATGAACTCCTTAGAGCACATGAGCCAAACCACAGACCGCATGCTAAGCAACAATTCGGCAAAATTCTCAAACATTATGTCGAACATTGAGTCTACTTCAGCGACAATCAACAATAGTTCAGAAGATCTGACTAAAATTATTAAGAACACTTCTAAAATATCAGATTCTTTGGCAGCAGTTGATATCGCTTCTACCTTTAAAAAAGTTGACCAGACTATGACAGATGTATCGAACATGATTGCTAAAATTGAGAGTGGAGAAGGCACACTGGGCAAGTTGGTGAAAGATGAAAAACTTTACAACAACCTTGAACAAGCCTCACTTGAGTTAGACAAATTGTTAGAAGACATTAGAGTGAATCCTCGACGTTATATTCGCTTTGGCAAAAAAGATAAAGGAAACGACAAACCAGAGAAAAAAACCAGAAACGAGTAAACCATCATGATACAACAAATACTCTTCTGCATTGCTTTAGGCATTGCGATCTTCATTTTTTCTAAAAATCTCAAATTCATCATTCGAAACATCAAACTGGGTAAAGACCTAGATGTTTCTGACAGAAAACCAGAACGTATCACGACCATGCTTAAAGTAGCATTCGGGCAAACCAAAATGGCTGCAAGACCGATTCCTGCGATTTTACACTTTATTGTCTATGCAGGGTTTATGATCATCAATATTGAAGTACTTGAAATTTTAATTGACGGCATCTTTGGTACACATAGAGTATTGTCTTTTTTAGGACCTGTATATGATTTTGCCATTGGGTTCTTTGAAGTTCTGGCGCTGCTCGTTTTGGTAAGCTGTGTAGTATTTTTAGTGCGTAGAAATGTACTGCGCATCAAACGCTTTTTCGGCAGAGAAATGACCAGCTGGCCAAAGGCTGATGCCAAC
This sequence comes from Flavobacteriales bacterium, assembly GCA_020631045.1. Classification (GTDB taxonomy): domain Bacteria; phylum Bacteroidota; class Bacteroidia; order Flavobacteriales_G; family JALEGO01; genus JAHDHZ01. The sequence continues at coordinate 15,698 of JAHDHZ010000019.1, forward strand.
TATATTTTAATTATTGAGGTGGTATTGATGACTGCTTTATTGAAAATGAATGCGGCAGATTACTTATTACAACAGATGGATGCTGATCATTATGTGAAGGCGGGTAGTTTTCCGATTTCAAAAGCACTTTTTGTGCCGTTTTTTGAAGGATTTTCAGCCGAGACTTTAATGCTGATTGAGCGCGTAGGATGGTGGTTTCACATCTTGGGCATTTTGGCATTTTTAAATTACTTGCCTTTCTCAAAGCACTTTCACATTATCATGGCTTTTCCGAACACTTACTTTTCTAATCTGGATGCCAAAGGAAGGTTCACCAACATGCCTGAGGTAAAAAAAGAAGTTGAATTGATGATGGACCCTACAGCCGATCCTTTTGCTGTGCCTGCACCTGACACCAATGCCGAGCCTACACGTTTTGGCGCTAAAGATGTCACTGATTTAAATTGGAGACAACTGATGAATGCCTATACCTGTACAGAATGTGGCCGATGTACCTCTGAATGCCCTGCCAATCAAACAGGTAAATTACTCTCGCCTCGAGCCATTATGATGGCTACGCGTGATCGTTTAGATGAAGTAGGCAAAAATATTGACAAACATGGTGAGAAGCACGACGATGGCAAAGCACTTTTAAGAGACTACATCTCAGAAGAAGAGCTGTGGGCCTGCACCTCTTGTAATGCCTGTGTAGAGGCTTGCCCTGTAAACATTGACCCCTTATCAATCATTATGGATCTAAGAAGGTATTTGGTTTTAGAAGAATCAAAAGCACCTCAAGAATTAAATATGATGAGCACCAACATTGAAAACAACGGAGCACCTTGGCAGTTCAGTCAAGCCGATCGTTTAAAGTGGGCTCAAGAATCTTAAAAAAATACTGAGAATATGTTAAATGTACCTACACTTGCACAAATGAAAGCTTCGGGAGATGCTCCTGACGTGTTGTTTTGGGTTGGATGTGCTGGCAGCTTTGATGACCGCGCTAAAAAAATCACAAAGGCTTTTGCAAAATTGTTAGAAAAAGCAGGCATTAAGTATGCCGTATTAGGCACTGAAGAGAGTTGCACGGGAGATCCTGCAAAGCGTGCTGGCAATGAATTTTTATTTCAAATGCAAGCCTTCGGAAACATTCAAACGCTCAATGCATATGAAGTAAAAGACATTGTGACAACTTGCCCACATTGTTTTAACACACTTAAAAATGAGTATCCTGAATTGGGCGGAAATTACACTGTAAAACACCATTCTCAGTACCTACAAGAACTGCTTAACGAGGGTAAATTATCGATTGAAGGCGGAGCTTTCAAAGGCAAAAAAATTACTTTTCACGACCCTTGTTACTTGGGTAGAGCCAATGGAGTTTATGAAGCGCCGAGGGCTTTGATTGAAAAGTTAGATTCTGAAATGGTTGAGTTAAAACGCTCTAGGGCGAATGGATTGTGTTGTGGTGCGGGGGGCGCTCAGATGTTCAAAGAAGCCGAAAAGGGAGAGAAAGAAATAAACATTGAACGTACTGAAGAGGCTTTGCAGGCTAATCCAGACATCATTGCTGCAGGTTGTCCATTTTGTAACACGATGCTTACTGATGGAGTCAAGCACTTTGAAAAAGAAAGTAAAGTCAAAGTATATGACCTTGCAGAATTGGTCGCAAAAGCTGAAGATTTAATCTAATGCAAGCAGCTACAAAAAACGATTTAAGTGTCTTTAAACACTTCTCATTAGATTCTAAACTCTGGGTTTTTCAAGCCAATCAAACTCTAAATGATGAGCAATTCAATAGTCTTGAAACTACCTTATCTGATTTCTGTACCAGTTGGAGCTCTCACGGCGCAGCACTAAAGGCCGATTTTTGCATTTTAGAGCGCCTTTTTGTTCTTGTTAGTGTCGATTCTAGTGATAAAAATGCTTCTGGCTGTTCGATTGATACGCTCACTAAAACGATGCTTGAATTAGAGAGAACATTATCTGTCAAATTCACAGATCGTCTATGCATTGCCACAGAACTTGAAGAGAATGTAACGCTTTGGGCTTATTCTGATTTGATCAAAGAGGTGCAATCTAAAAAGCTACCAGAACAAACGCTCATTTTCAATAATAGTATCGCATCACTGGGTCAACTTAAAGAGTGGAAGCAGCCTATCTATCATTCATGGATCTCAAATCAATGAAAAAAGTTCTAATTCTAGTGGGCACAAGGCCCAACTTCATTAAAGTCACTCAGTTTAAAAAAACCGCTGAACAATTCGAGAATCTAGAGATTAAAGTCGTGCATACTGGCCAGCACTATGATCAGAAAATGTCTGGGATTTTCTTTGATCAATTTGAGTTGAAACCCGACTTCTTTTTAGATGCCAGTGCAGCTTCAAGCGCAAGTCAATTTGCAAGCATCATTGAAAAGCTCTCTGAATTACTCAAAACCTACAAACCTGACTTACTTGTCGTTCCCGGAGATGTAAACTCAACACTTGCGGGGGCTCTAACCGCCAAACTTGAAGGTGTTAAAATTGCGCACCTAGAAAGTGGATTGCGCTCTTTTGATAGAGAGATGCCAGAAGAAATTAACCGTATTTTAACAGATGAAATTTCTGATTATTATTTCATCACAGAAGATGAAGGCCTTGAAAATCTTGAGAGAGAGCAAAAAGCCGGCAAAGCTTATTTTGTAGGCAATACCATGATTGACACCTTAGTTGCCTTTCAAGAAAAAATTGACGCTTCTGAAATCTTAAAAAATAATAAGATCAGTGCTCAATCGTATTTTTTGATGACCATGCACAGACCAAGTAATGTAGATCACAAAAAAGGGCTAGAGCAAATCACAACCCTAATCTCCACACTAGCCACTCAAAAAACAGTAGTCATTCCGCTACATCCACGCACAAAAAATCGCTTAGATCAATTTGGTTTACTCGCTGAATTTATGAGCATTAAAAACTGCATTTTCTTAGAACCCCTTGGCTATTTCGAATTTCAAAAACTTATTAAAAACGCCTACTGCATTGTTACTGACAGCGGAGGCATTCAAGAAGAATCAACCTATTATAAAGTACCTTGTCTAACCTACCGCGAAAATACCGAACGCCCCATTACAATTACCGTAGGCAGCAATACCCTAACTCCTAAAGTTGATCAAATCTTGCAACAAGTACAAGCACTTTCTGAAGGCTCTTATAAAAAAGGAGCTATCCCAAAACTTTGGGACGGCAAAGCCACTCAACGTATTGTTGAGATCATTGATCAGCAAATTTTGGCATGAGCCATTTGACCTACCTGACCTTCAACGATTGCTACTCTGGCATTTTTCAAAGTCAAGTCATTGATGTGGTCACCACTTATAACAAAATACACCCTACTAGATTACTAAGTTTTGTACCCCTAAGACGTTACTTTAAAGAGCGCAAAACAATCAAAGCTAACGCTCCAAACGTTAGAGTTTGGCCTATGATTCCAGGGTCAAGGTATTGGCTGCTCAACAAATACTTACTTCAAGTTTACACCTTGCTTCACCCCTCAAAAGGCATTGTTGCCAGAGGCCCATTTGCAGCAAATTTGGCCTTGAGTCTTTCAAAAGCCAAGGTTTGCTACGATGGCAGAGGAGCCATTACAGCTGAATACAACGAATATGAGGTGAGTAGCTCTTCTTTTTTAAAACAGGCCATTTTTGGTATCGAACAAAAGGCTGTCTTAAACACCCAAGCACGCATTGCAGTGAGTCAACAGCTCATCGAATATTGGCAAGAGCAGTTTAACTATACATCAAACATTCATCAAGTTATTCCTTGTTGCATCAGCAAAGCCTACTCATCCAACCAAACAGACGAAAACCTGCTTCACCAAATTCAGCAATTCACAACAAACAAAACTGTCTTTATTTACTCAGGATCGGTTGCTAAATGGCAATCTTTTGAAGCACTATCTATCTTTTTTAAGCAAATACTGAGTGATCTAAATAACGTACTTTTATTTTTAAGCCCTGAAAGTAAACACATAGATGACTTGAACCTTCTATATGAAGGGCAAGTTAAACGTTTGTGGGTTGACCCTAAACTAGTAAGTGAGATTCTTAAATTGGGGCATTTTGGCATTCTACTTCGATCTAAAAGCATTACAAACAAGGTGGCTTCTCCGACAAAGTTTGCAGAATACCTTGCTGCTGGTTTAAGGGTCATTATTTCTGATGAGATTGGCGATTATTCTAAAACAGTGCAAGAACATGACTTAGGTGTTGTGCTTGAAAATTTAGATCAGAAGATTGAAGTTTCTAGATTTGTACGTCCGTCAAAAGAGCAGCGCAAAAAAGCACAAGATTATGCACATGCTTATTTGTTTAAAGAAGCTGAGCAGATTCAGCAGCGCTATGAAAAGATTGTAGATTTGTTGTTATGAAAATTCTATTGATTACAGATGGCATCTATCCTTTTGTAATGGGCGGAATGCAAAAACACTCTTATTATCTGGCTAAAATCTTAGCTCAAAAACACCAACTCACTTTGGTGCACACTGCCTCTAAAAAAATTGAAGCAAAGCAAGTGCATCTGGCACTGGGTGCTCATTCTAAAAACCTTGAAGTTCTGTTTATAGAAAGCCAGACAAAAGACAATTTGCCTGGACATTATGTACGCAGCTCAAAAAAATATGCCCAAAAAGTCTATCAACATTTAAAAAAAGAACTCGAAGAAAATGAGTATGATCTTATTTATACGAAAGGACTCGCGGGCTTAAGTGTGCTAAAAAATAAAATGGGTAGCACTCCAATTATCTTCAATGCTCATGGTTATGAGATGTTTCAAAGAGCTATGGGAATTAAAAGTATCCTTGAGCAATTTTTACTTCGTCCTTTGTTCAGTAGACAACTCAAACAAGCCGATTATGTAGTCTCTTATGGAGCTAAAATCACCGATCTGTTGCTTAGTCTAAAACTCAAACCTTCTAAAATCATTGAACTTCCAGGAGCTATTGAGCAAAAAATCATCATTAAGCAAGCCTATCAAGCAAACAAACCAGTGCGTTTTGTATTCTTAGGACGTTATGAAAAACGCAAAGGCATCGACTTGCTCAACAAAGCCTTAAAGAGGTGTTTAAAAGAAGGTGTAAGGTTTCAATTTGATTTTATCGGACCGATTCCTATCGAAAAACAACTGCAACATCAATGTATTCACTACCACGGAAAAATTTCTGATTTCAATAAAATTCAAACGCTGTTTACCCAATCTGATGTACTGGTGACTCCAAGTCTTTCTGAAGGCATGCCCAATGTAATTATGGAAGCAATGGCCAGTGGACTGGCTGTGGTTTGCTCAAATGTTGGGGCTAGCGCACTGCTTGTAAATTCTGAAAATGGGGCCTTGATTGAACATGTTACTGCTGAAAGAGTTTACCAGCAAATCAAAGTGTTTACAAACATTGAGAACCACAAACTAGAGTCTATGAAACAAGCCTCACTAAATAAAATCAAGCGCTTCACCTGGGAAAAAATTAAAACTAAAACCCTAAAGACTCTAGAGGGCTTGATCGATGGCTGAGGCCAATTGCTCTTGAATGTCATCAGGAGCTCCGTCAACAAACAAGACTACGTTTTGATTCTGATCAATCACATAATGCTTTGGTATGCTTGAGACCAATCCAGTTTGAAGTGTTTCAAAAAAAGTGTTGTTTGCAATTTGCTGGTAGGTAAATTGCTTTTTAGATAAAAAGCGCTGAATACGAGAAGTTTTTTCATTACTGATGGCTAAAAAAACAACTTTATCATTGTTTTGGTAGCGCTTTTCAAGAGCATTTAACGAATTGATTTCATGAACACAAGGTCCGCACCAAGTCGCCCAAAGATTTATGACAACAACTTTTGAGTTTAGCTCTTGAACAGTGATCTGCTTGCCTTGAAGAGTTTGAAAATCTTGAAAAACAACTTTATCTTTTGCTCCACAAGAAAAAAGAACAGCTAGAAAAACAATACAAAATGGCTTAAGCCAACGCATAATTTACTTTATAGATCTCAGTTAAACCGTCTTCAAGAGTTGTTGAAGGCTTGTAAGCAACAGCAGCATATAATTTTTCAGAGCTCCCTACCCTACGCTCAACTTCGTAATCATAACGCTTTTTAGGCGCTTTAATATATGTGATTTCTGAATCAGAAGCACTGATCTTTTTAATGGCCACCGCTAAATCTTCAATACAACCTTCATTTTCGTTGGCTATATTGTAAATCTCACTGCCTTTCATTTTATCCATCAATAAGATACATGCATAGATTGTATCGTCAATGAAGGTGAAGTCTCTGGTTTGTTTGCCGTTGCCAAACACAGTGATGGGTTTGTTTTGCGCAGCTTGTTCAAAGAATCTTGGCACGACCATTCTGTTATCTTGCTTAGGGCCATAAACATTGAAAAAGCGTAGGGCTACCGAGTGAATGCCTTTCTCTTCATAGAGTGCGGCTAGGTAGATTTCATTGTAGCGCTTTGCCATGGCATAGCTTGTGCGGGGATCAACGATGATTTTCTCATCTACTGCAGTCTCCATAGCTGAGTGCCCGTAAATACCACTTGTTGAAGCGTACAAAATCTTATTGATGCCATTTTCAATAGCCACATTGGCTACATTGCGCATGCCAATTGTTTCTACGTCCATGGTTTCAATCGGATTATCTGCTACAATGTCAACACCCAAAATTGCAGCGAAATGAAAAATCACATCACAACCTTTTGAACTTTTGAGCAACAAATCGTAATCTCTCACATCACCTTTCACAAACTCAATGGCATCCATGGCTTTTTTTGAAAGCTTATTACCTCTGAGTAAGTTGTCATAAACCACTACACTGTGGCCTTGTCTACACAACTCTTCACTTAAAGCACTGCCAATAAAGCCAGCACCTCCTGTCACCAGTACTTTTAGCTTATTCTTCAACTTTTAAAACGTTTGCTTTGATGGTTAATTTTGTTTGTTTAGGATCTGTATTTGCTGTAATAGTTACGTTCTTGGTTTGGGCACCTTCTTTTTTACCCGATGAAAAAACTACTTTAATTTCACCTTTTTCTCCTGGAGCAACAGGCTCTTTTGGATATTCAGGAACCGTGCATCCACAAGAGCCAACAGCATTTGAAATTACTAAAGGCTCTTCACCTGTATTGGTAAAAGTGAAGATGTGCTCATTTTTTGTGTCTTGATAAATATCACCATAATCATGCATATCTTGATCAAAACTTAATACCGTTGCAGGCAATTCAGGCTCAGCTGGTTTTAAATCATCGCCTTCAACTGCTTTAACTTGATTGTCATGTGCGTGTTCGTGACCACTATGGTCATGCCCATCATTTGATTTTTGATTGTCATATACCAAGTATCCTACTCCTAAAAAAGCTAAAACTGCTAGTGCTAATGTTAAATTTTGTTTCATGGTTATTTATTTTTCATCAAATATAAGAAACTGTTTAATACCTCAAGGCTTCTTTTTCATATGTACCATCACTTAAAGACTTTACTGCTCTGTTAAAGGTCGGATTGATCTGATTCGAAATATAGTAAAATGCATCAATACCCCATACACCCCTAGCCAAATAAGCTTTCAAATAAGTCTTTAACAACTTCTTTGAGCGCTTGATTTGCTCAAGGTTCTCTTCTACTCCTTTTTTTGTAGCGTATGCAATAAAATCATTGAACCTAACAGAATCAATCACATACTGCTGTGCAAAATTTTCAAAAGAGCCGTATTTAGTTTCAAATCGTTCTCTTTTGCCATCAATTTGTTTTAAACTGTAAGAGTTTAAAACCCCTTTTCTTAAAATGTTTCGGTAATACTTTGAATTAAGCGTAGTATCAACAGGTACAAACACGTCAGGAATAATTCCTCCACCCCCATATACTATTCTACCCTTATCTGTTTTAAATTTTAGAGAATCACTCACCTTAATGCTGTCTTCATGAAACAATTCTCCGCTTTCATAGCGCTGAGAATAATCACTTTTATAATCTTCATAAGGCTTTTGAATGCACCTTCCTGAAGGAGAATAATATCGTTGGATAGTCAAGCGCATAGCCGATGAATCAACAAAATCAAAAGGCTTTTGAACCAAACCTTTTCCGAAAGAACGTCTGCCAACAATCAAACCACGGTCATGGTCTTGTAAAGCACCTGACACAATCTCAGAAGCAGAAGCAGAAGAAGCATCAATCATGACTACAACTTTCCCCTTTTCAAAAGCTCCTAAAGCAGATGCCTTGTTGTCTCTTCTTGAAAAGTACTTTCCTTTGGTGTAAACAATTAATTCACCTGAGCCTAAAAATTGGTCGGCTAACTGATTCGCTATATGCAAATATCCACCCGTATTGCCTGTCAGATCTAAAACCAAATTTTGCATTCCTTTACTTTTAAGCATCGTTAATTTTTCAGAAATCTCTTTCATCGTGGTCGCAGCAAATCGACTGAGCTTAATATAACCTGAGGTCTGATCAATCATATAGGCTGCATCTACACTGTAAATGGGAATTTTATCTCTAGTTATGGTGTAAGGAATCAACTCTTTCTCGTCTCCTCTTTTAATTTCAACGGTCACCTTTGTTCCTTTCTTACCCCTTAGCTTATCGACAACATCTTTGTTTTTCAGACCTACTCCTGCCACGTTTTCTTTTTCAATAGTTAAGATTTTATCACCTGCCATGATGCCTAATTTCTCTGATGGCCCTCCAATGATCGGAGCAACCACAAGAAGCGTATCTTCATGAATGTTGAATTGAATACCCACCCCTTCAAAGTTACCTTTCAAAGGCTCGTTCGCCGCCTGCACATCTTTTTTAGGAATATAAACCGAATGGGGGTCTAACTCTTTCAAAGCAGCTTTTACCATTACCTCTGTCAAATGCTCTACATTGACTGAATCAACATAAAACAAATCCATTGTACTCAACAATTGTTTTAATTTTCTCAATTGCTTTGAAACATCAGAAGACTGAGCATTTGCATTTGAAAACAATCCCAAAAAAAGCAATAAAATAATAGCTGATTTTTTCATTTTTTTGATTTTCTTTTACGAAGATAACGCATCTAAAATTATTCTACTCATTTCTAGAAACTGTTTGAATTTTACTCAGAAAAATTCAATAAATTCGTGAAAGTTTACAGCATTATGAAAACCATTCTCATTACACTTTTTACTGTGCTTGCCTTTTGTGGTTTGAGCCAAGAAAAATTCACCATCAGCGGACACATTAAAGATGCTTCAAATGGTGAAGAATTGATAGGTGCAACGGTTCGCGTAAAAAACACTAGCAATGGAGTTGCTACAAACGTTTACGGATTTTATTCAATTACCCTTGAAAAAGGCAATTACGAATTGATCTATTCTTTCATTGGCTTTGCAGACCAATCTATTTCTATTGAACTGAATCAAAGCATTAAAAAAGATATTGAATTGGGCAGTGCAGCTCAGACCCTCGAAGCTATTGAAGTCTCTGCAGATAGAAAAGACGAAAATGTCAACTCCACAGAGATGAGTACCGTTGATGTAAACATTGAAACCATTAAAAAGATTCCTGCCCTAATGGGTGAGGTAGATATCATAAGAGCCATTCAGCTTTTGCCAGGTGTTCAAACTGCAGGAGAAGGTTCTACAGGTTTTTTTGTTAGGGGTGGAGGAGCTGACCAAAACTTGATCTTGCTTGATGAAGCCACTGTATTTAACGCTTCTCATTTACTTGGTTTTTTCTCTGTATTCAATCAAGATGCCATTAAAGACGCTAAGCTTTATAAGGGTGGAATACCTGCTCGCTACGGCGGCAGACTTTCATCAGTTTTAGATGTGCGCATGAAAGATGGAAATGCAAAACGTCTTTCTCTTTCGGGTGGAATCGGCTTAATCTCATCTCGATTAACAATTGAAGCACCTATTGTAAAAGATAAAGGGTCTTTTATTCTATCAGGACGAAGAACCTATGCTGATTTATTTCTAAAACTCAGCAAAAATGAAGATTTGAGAAATTCTCAACTTTACTTTTATGATTTTAACGGAAAGGCCAATTATAACATCAACGAGAACAACAAACTTTACCTTTCTGGATATTTCGGAAGAGACATTCTTTCATTGGCTGGTGAATTCTTGATGGGATGGGGTAACACAACACTTACAGCTCGATGGAATCACTTATTTAATGACAAACTTTTTTCAAATCTCACACTGATAAGCTCTGACTTTGATTATAAATTAGGTGTTCCTGAAGGAGTAGATGCTTTTGAATGGAACTCATCAATCAAAAATTATAGCTTGAAAAATGACTACACCTATTATGCCAACACAAGTAACACCCTAAGATTTGGGTTACAATCTACTTTTTTAGATTTCAACCCAGCAGACTTTAAACCTTTAGACAACAATGCTTCATTCAATCCTTTGAAATTGCCTAAAAAATTTGCACTTGAGCATGGAATTTATGCAAGCAATGAGCAGCGATTTGGTGCCAACCTTACAATTGATTATGGATTGCGCTTTTCTGTATTTCAAAACTTAGGCAAAGACACAGTATACAACTTTGATCAAAACTTTGACACCATTCCTGGCAATAGTTTTACAGCATATCAAAAGGGCATTTACAAAACCTCAACAGGACTTGAGCCAAGACTCTCTGTTAAATATAGCCTCACAGATCAAAGTTCTATTAAAGCCTCTTACAATCGAATGTATCAATACCTGCACCTTGCGAACAATTCAACAAGTGGCACTCCGATTGACATTTGGTTTCCTTCAGGTCAAAACATTGCTCCTAGGTGGTCAGACCAAGTTGCTTTGGGGTACTTTAGAAACTTCTTGAATGATAAAATAGAATCTTCTGTTGAAGTTTTTTATAAAACCACTGAAAACGCAATTGATTTTAAAGACAATGCTCAACTCATTTTCAATCGATTATTAGAAGGCGAGGTTAGAATTGGAGAAGCCAAAGCTTATGGTGCTGAGTTTTTTGTACGCAAGCGCACAGGCAAATTCACTGGATGGATCAGCTACACCTTATCAAAAACCCAAAGACGCATTGAGCAAATCAACAACAATGAATGGTATAACTCAAACTACGACAAACCACACAACCTTTCAATTGTTGCGACTTATGAAATCAATAAATACTGGAACTTAGGAGCAACCTTTGTATACACTTCAGGCATTCCTCTGACTGCTCCGACCGGAAAGTTCAACTACCAAGGACAAACTGTTCCCATATACTCTGATCGTAACGGAGCTCGAATTCCTTCTTACAATAGAGCAGATTTTTCTGTCACACACGATCCTAAGAAAAATGAAAATAGAAAATGGAAAAGCTCTTGGAATCTATCTGTTTATAACCTATACAATCAAAAGAATCCTTTTTCAATCACATTTAATGCCGATGAAAATACAGGTGAAACAACTGCTACAAAAACTTATCTTTTTGCTATTATCCCTACAATCACTTACAATTTTAAATTTTAAACTATGCGCTTTTTATTTGCATGTTCTTTCATACTGTTTTTTTCTAGCTGCCGAGAAGAAATTGATTTTGACCTCAATGAATCTAACCCAAGAATTGTAGTTGACGGATCAATCACCTCTCAAAATAAGAGACACGAAGTTCGAATTACAAAAAGTTCAAGCTATTATAATCAAGAAATGTCTCAACAAATTTCAGGAGCTACTGTAAGCATTAGCGATCAAAACAACGTATTCACTCTTACAGAAGTGACACCAGGCAGATACCTCACCGATACAATGGCAGGGCAAATTGGCAACACCTACACCCTTTCAATCAATTATGACAATCAAACTTACACAGCAACAAGTACTTTAGAGCCTGTTGCTCCGCTTGACAGCATTATTGCCATTCAATTGTTTGACACTATTCCAATCATCAATGAAGTAGATTCTTCATATAGCCTTGGCATAGCCATCACAGAAACTCCCGGCCTTGGAGATTACTACCTATTCAAGTATTACATCAACAATCAACTTGAATCTGATACTGTTGTTGAATATGCTTTTACCGATGACACATTCATTGATGGCATTCAATTTGATTTTGACCCTATCATTCCTGTTTATCAAATTGATCATAGAATTGTGAGCCCAGGTGATTTAATTACCCTTAAAGTCTTTTCTATCTCAAAGCACTATTCAGATTATCTATTCACAGCTTTGTTGCAAACAGAGTTTCGTCAAGGCACCATTTTTGACGGTCCTGCAAGCAATATTTACGGCAATGTTTCAAACGGAGCATTGGGTTATTTCTATGCCTCTGATGTTTCAAGTGCAAGTACAGTAATTGAATAAAGTGTTTAGAGATTTATTTTTCTCCGCTCATCAAAGAAAATAAATCTCTAAACGCCTTACTCATCATAAAGAATCTCAGCCCCATTCTTATAAATGCCTACAACCCTGAATTCAGTACGTCTATTTTTCGCTCTACCCGAAGGGTTGTCTGTTCCATCAGAATAAGTATTGGGTGCAATAGGTCTACGCTCACCATATCCTTTAGCCCTTAGTCTTTTTGGTTCAATGCCCTTTCGAGTCAACAAACGCACAATGGTTTCAGCTCTTTTTTGTGAAAGATTATCGTTGTATTTATCTGTCCCTAAATTATCTGTGTGTGAAGCTAATTCAATAATCAATTCAGGGTTTTCTTCTAATACTTTAAAAATAGTTGAATCTACACGTTTAGTAGATTCTCCAGTCAATTGATCAGAATCAAAAGGATAGTAAATGTCTTTAATCACAATAGGATCTAAAGTCAACTCCAACACTCCTATATGCTCCTGTAACAAATGATCGCTTGCCTTTGAAGGATCTACTTTGTGATGTTTGTTGAAAAATCCATCTCTGTTTATCACTATCTTGTAATGATTGTTAGGGTCTAAATCAAATTCAAACCCTCCTTTTTCATCTGTAATTGTACTGGCAATTTTCACAGGGTTTTCATTTCCTTTAAACTGATATAGATCAATTGATTGACCTACTAAAACATATTTCTCTTCCACTAACTTTCTTTGTTTTTCAAGCTCATCTTCCATTTCTAAAATTTGATCAATTGCTGTAGTATTGTATAGTTTAGATGCATATTTTACTTTGCGGTGCTCATACATTTCAATATGATAGATGTCATCACAACAATTCTGATGCTTGAAATCAATTGATCCATCACGATTCGACACCAAAAATCCTTGAGTAGAATCTGAGGTGCTCTTGGTAAAATACAGATCATCAGCAGAAGAACAAATAGGGTAACTCAAGTTTTCAGGAAATCCCCACTGATGCTGTTCAAAACTACTTTTAAATACATCAAATCCACCAATACCCTCCCAGCCATTTGAACTAAAATATAGTGTGTTGCGTACATTGTCAAAAAAAGGCGTTTGCTCATCTAAATTGGTATTGATTTTAGACCCTAAATTCTCAAGATCTGAATAAAGGTCTTCTTTATGATTATAAGTCACCTTCCAAAGATCAAATCCACCCAATCCACCAGAGCGATTAGAAGAGAAAATAATTGCATCAATAGAATCATTGATGCTGTATACTGAAGGCTGGGTATTTGAACTTAAATCATCATTTACAATTTCTTTCAAAGGTTTGGGATCTGACCAAAGATCATCATCCATTTTAGTAAGATAAATTTTGCAAGCATATCCCTTTGTACTCTTTTTACATTTAGAAAAATATATGCGCTTTTGATCTTCTGAAATACTAGCATTACCTACATCTTGATCAGGGTCATTCAAAGGCCATTGAATTGATTTTGATCCTTCCCAATTATTGGCTACTTTCTTTGCTGTATAAAACTGGCGTTTTTTGGCGATGCTATCATGCGACTCATAATATTGTAGTTGCTGCTCATCAAAAGAAGCGTACAACATCGTTTCATCATCAATAAAAATGGGAGAAAAATCTATGTGAGCATGATTCACTGAATTATCTAGATGCGTAATAATTGTTGTTTCTTCTGCTTCTGGTTTATTTAAACTCATGGCCATATAACACCCTTGTTTTTCAATTATAGCCCACTGTTTTTCAATTGCAAGTTTTGGCCGCTCATTTACTAGATTTATAAATTGTTCAAAATATGTGACCGCTTGATCGTACCTGGCAGTCTGCTTTAACATTTGAGCCATTCTAAAAGTTGCCAAAGGGTACTTTTCAGAAGCTCTTTCACAAACAATAAAATACCACTCTCTTGCTTTGTGATAATCTCTAGAAAGCCTATAATTTTCAGCTAAGCGATAAGCCGCATCAATGTCAGATGGTTTTAAATTGCAATACTTAAAATAATAGTCAGAAGCTAAGTAGTAGTCTTGCGCATTTTCATAAAACTCAGCTGCTTTTTTCAGTTCAAAAATTTGAGCTTTAGAAAGCTGAGCAAAAAAGCACACTGGTAAAAATAAAAACAATATGATCAACACCTTACATTCTCTCACAAGTCGGGGTAGTTTTTCGTTCTATTTTGTAAAAGTTGGTATAGATCAAAGAAAGTTCAAAAGCCCCCCGCATTCCTGTGGCTTGCCTCAAAGAAGATAAATTTAAATCATAAGCAATACCTAAATCAAAATTCTGAACTCCGAGTCCTGCACGCAAGATTAATGCATCAAAATTTCTAGCAAACCCTGAACGCATAAAAACTCCACCATAGAGTTGTCTGAAACTTTCATGATCGAGCTTTTTTCCGAAGTTTACTCCACCGTTCAGCATAGAAGCCCTATTCATGTAATGATATTGAACTAAGGACTGAACAAACAATTTTGAGGCAAATTCATGTAAAAATGAAGCATGAGGACTCAACCTTAAATGAGATACAGCATTAGAAGAAATAGTTAAAAATTGTAGTTCTGGCCTTAATAAATTGACCAACTGAGCACCTAAAACTAGTTTTTGTTGAGTGTTTTTATATACAAATACCAAGCCTGAATTTAAAGTCAATCGGTTTACTTGATTGGCCGAAATAGTTTCTAAAGAGGGTAGATTCTCATTGAAAGATCCGCTTGAGATTTCCCACTGATTAGGGAAAGTATAACCAGCATTATCTAGATTGTGCATAAACAACACTGGCTGAATGCCCAATGCTAAATTTGATTGATTTGAAAGCTTTACAGAATAAGATACAGGCAGTGAAATTTCTGTTCTTCTCAAAGCCAAATCACCTGTTCGATCATAATTAATTAACAAACCTGCCGAGACGAAGTTTTGATCAAAAGAAACACGTTTATCAAACGACAAAGCGTTCGTTACATAAGGTTTTGACAAAGCTGCCCATTGCGAACGATATGTATTGGCAATGCGAAAAGACCCTTCAGCATTGCCCGTTAAAGCAGCATTTAAATTCAAGGGTGACAAATCAACTTGAGAAAGGTGTATTGTTTGTGCACAAAACCGACCAAACACAAGCATAGAAACAAAAAACAAGACGCTCTTTGCAAGATGGCTTGAGCAGTAATATTTTTTATTTGAAAACAAATTGTATTTTTAAACTTTAAATTACAAGTTAAAAAAATTTTGATGCACCAGCCTAAGGGCCCTATAGTTTTTAAAACACTGATTTTATCAACCCTGCTTTTTCTAAGCTATACAAATGAGCTATCTGGTCAAGTGACTGCCTTGTTTTCATATGAAGACACCATCGGATGTGGCTCTATCAATACGCGTTTCATCATCGACAGAAGTGCTTCTACAGATAGTATTGTCTCGACCAAATGGTTTTTAGGTTTTGGTGCTGAAATCACAGATCAAGATACAGTTGAACGTATTTTTGCCACAACAGGAAGCTACAACATTAGACTAATTGTTTTCAGCAATACAGATTCAGACACTTTAGAACTTGAAAATCTTATTGATGTTTTTGAAGCTCCTACAGCTAATTTCAGTTTAACAGACTCTGTTTTTTGCACACTGCCCGCTCAAGTAAACTTCAACAATTCTAGCTCTGTTGATGCCTCTAGCTTTGAGTGGAGTTTTAGCAACAACACCTCCTCATCGCTTGAGAATCCTCAAGCGATTTTTACTAGCAATGGGTCGTACTCTATTGGTTTAAAAGTTGAAAACGATGCTGGATGTAAAGACAGTATTTTCAAACCTGCTAAAATTTTAGTCGATGCTATTGAATCAAATGCTACAACTGACAAAGCAAATTACTGCTCCTCAGAAATTGTATCGTTCAATCAAAGTGCTTCTAATGTTGATGTGTTTGATTGGTCTTTTTCTTGTTGTGGTAACTTCAATACCTCTAGCGGTGCCTTTACCCTACCTGATAATGTTTTTTCTACACAATCTTATACCTTCATAGCTTCAAACGCAAATGGCTGTACTGACACAGTAAGCGCATCTTTTTTTGTTGATACCATTAAAGCAAACCTAACAACTAATCAAACGCTCTTTTGTGAAGCTCCTTATACGCTTAGCTTTTCTGATGCTTCTAATGCATTGAGCAATGTTTCATCTTGGCAATGGGTACTCAACGGAGCAGACACCTCTCACCTAGAAAACCCTGCTTTTTTTGTTACCAACCAAGCCAACAATTCCATTGAGCTTACTGTAAATTCTAGCTTGGGTTGTAGTGATCAAATTACTCAATCAAATGTTGCGCGCTGGTTTAATTTAAAGCCTATTATTGACACTACTTCTTCTACAATCGGATGCCCCGGCCAAACCATTGGGTTACAAATAAACAACACAGCTAACAGCTATGCTGATTCATTAGCTAACTCTAATTTTATAGAATGGTATGTCAATGGTAATTCAGTTGCTCAAAACACATTCTCTTTCCCTTTTTTACCTCCAGCTTTAAATCCTTTAAATAACCCAGGAGAACACACAGTTGTCTTAGAATCAAATTTCTCAAACGGTTGCACTCGATTTGACAGCATAAGGTACCTCATTGGCGATACTCCTGTAGCAAACTTCTCGATCAACAAGCTTGACGATTGTGCTTCTTCGCCAGTCGACTTTATTGACCAAAGCACTTCATCGACTCCCATCACAGAATGGTTTTGGAATTTTGGAGACAGTTCAACAAGCGCCCTACAAAATCCTACACATTTATACACAGACACAGGCAGCATGAATGTGTCTTTAAAAGTGAGCAGCAATGGTTGTTCTGATTCTGTTTCAGTCAATGATCTTTTATACATCAGCGGACCTATTGTTGAACTTACCATTGACTCGGTTGATTGTGACAATCCACTTCAGCTTAACGCCTCCGTAAATATAAAAGGAGGTGACAGATGGGCATGGTATTACGGAGACGATAATTTACCCAAAGATTCAAATGCTACAAGTATTTCTTATGACTATCTAAGTTCTGCAAGCTATACCGTTAGAGTTGAGGCCGTCAATGACTCTTCACTTTGCATCAACGAGAGTAGTCAAAATGTTGTGATTTATGAAGATTCTCTTGGTTTGTACCTGCCTATTGATACTACGTGTGTTCAAACGCCATTTAACTACAGTGCTTTAGGGCAAAATCCAGCCGTTCAATACGACTGGTATTTGGGTAATGGAGATTCTATTATTGATGTGGGTGGATTTCAGTATCGCTATGACTCTGCTGGTTCATATGTTGCTACCTTGATTGCAGAATATCCCAATTCATGTAGAGATACAGTCACGCATCCTATTTATGTTGGAGCTTTTCAAGCCTTGTTCACACAAGATAACCTACAAGGATGTCTTCCTTTAAATGTGCAATTTACCGATCAATCAATCAGTGAATTTAACATCACTTCTTATGAGTGGAATTTTGCAAATGGAGCTACAGACAGCATTCAAAATCCTAACTTTACGTTCACCTCTGACTCCATCCAACCTTCTGTAAGCTTAACCATTGAGAATGACCAAGGTTGCAGGGCTACTTTTACCAATCAGGTAACCAACTTATTTTTACCAAAAGCCAATTTTGAAATCTCATCCAACGCACTTTGCCTGGGAAATACTATAGATTTTTCAAATCTTTCAACCAATAATTCTTTTGGAGCAACCACCTACACTTTTGATTTCGGAGATGGATCTGACACCGCTACCCCAGCATCAGCTCAACACACTTATTCTGACACAGGACAATATGATGTCACACTCAGCATGCTTGATTTAACTTATGGATGCGCAGACACTTTAACTATTGAAAATGCTGTATACATTCAAGACAAACCCACTGCCGGATTTACGGTCAACAACCAATTGATTGGATGTGCTTCAGAGCCCGCAATCTTTACCAACCTTAGCCTAAGCGACTTTCAATTTGGTTCTTTTGAGTGGAATTTTGGAGACGCCATCGGCACAGATACTATTTCTAATCCACAATACAACTACACATATCCAGGAACATACTCCGTCTCTTTAATTGCCACTACTACTTCAGGATGCAGCGACACAATTGAATCTATTAATTTAATTGAAGTTCAAGGCCCTTATGTTGAATTGAGTTTATCTAAAGATTCAATTTGCAAAGGTGAGCAGGTTACTTTTTCAATTGACTCTAGCAATGCTACTATTGCCTATGAAATTGATTTCGGAGACGGAGATATTTCAGAGCTCACAAATATATCTACACCAACAGTTGAACATTCATATAGCCAAGGCACTGGATTCTACCCTATTGTTCTAAATATGTATTCTGATACTAGCACTGCCTCTGAGTGCAAAGTACCTATCCTTGACAGTTTATACGTTTATGAGGTTAAAGCAGATTTCAGCATTGATGATTCTACGTTATGTTCAAACAATACAGTAGTTAGTTTTTTAAACACTTCTAACCTTGCTGATTCACTGGTTTGGACTATTCAAGGCACCACCAACACGTTTACTAATGTTTCTAATTTCAACTATGATTTTTCTAGTGCTAATAACACTTATCAAATTAGCTTAGCTGTCTTCAACAATGCGTTCGGCTGCAGCGATACTGCTGTTAAAACCATTGAAGTTTCTGATCAAATTCTAGATGCTCTTTTACCAGGTGACACATTTGTTTGTCAAGGTGACAGCATACAACTTTTCACCCAAGCAGATGCCCTAGATTCTGTCTCATGGCAAAGCTTAACAGGCGCATTTATTGAAGATCCTAACGGTTTTTCAACCTTACTGTTTGATCAAAACACCTCTTTAAATACTGTGTTCTTACAAGATACCAATGGATGCACCCTAACAGACACCTTTGAGGTTTTTGCCATTCAACCTTTTACTCTTAATGCTTTAGACACCACCCAATCTTATACCATTTTACAAAACGATTCAGCTTTGTTTTCCATTGATTTGACTCCTCAAGAAAATCACTACACCTACAATTTTAATCCATCTACCGACTTGAATTGTATGAGTTGCCCTGCACCATATATTTATGGCCAAAACGATCAAAGCATTGAACTAATCATCTCTGATAGCTTAACGTGCAACACCCAAACTATTTTAATTGACATTACTGTTTTAAGAACTCCAAGCATTGCTTTACCAAGCTCTTTTACGCCTAACGGAGATTTAAACAACGATGTCATTTATGTCGGCTCGAACGGAATTACAGAATTACTTGAATTCAATATTTACAACAGATGGGGCGAAAGAGTATATGAAAATCCTGGCGATCTTTCTCTGGGGTGGAACGGCTTTTACAAAGGCAAACTACAGCCCATCGATGCTTATGGAGTCACTGTGAAGGCCAAAGCTTTCACCGGAGAAATACTCGAATACAAAGGATACATCAACATCATTCAATAAATGCTTAAGTTAAAACTTGCCACAGACCCCAGGTGGGTCAACATTGCTGAGAAAAACATCGAAGAAATTCTCACCGACCATGCTTTTTGTGAGCAAAAAGCTGCTTCATCTGCCATTTCAATTGTGGTACATTACCCTTCAGAAAGTGATTTGGTTACCAAACTACTTGATGTTGCTCAAGAAGAATTAGAACACTTTCAAATGGTGCATGACATTATTGTAAAACGTGGATTTGTCTTAGGCAAAGAGCGCAAAGACCCCTACATTCATGATTTACGCAAATTTTTTGCTGGTGGAGGCTCTAAAGAGCAATCTCTGATCAACAAATTATTACTCAGCGCAATGATTGAAGCCAGAAGTTGCGAGCGTTTCAAAGTACTCTCTGAGCACATCAAAGATGAAGAACTCTCAAAATTCTACCATGAACTTATGATCAGTGAAGCAGGGCATTACACTCTGTTTTTAGGCTTTGCAAGAAAGTACGGAGAGCAATACAAAATTGATGTTGATGCCCAATGGCAAAAATTCTTAGATTACGAGGCCACTGTTATTCAATCTTACGGTACCAAAGAGCACATTCACGGATAACTGATGAGACGCACACGTTCGGTCTTTGGGCAAATTGATCTAAGTATTCTGCTACTTTATTTCATTTTAGTGGGCCTAGGGCTGATGAACATCTACGCCGCTACTTTTACTGAAACTGTCGATTTTACCAGCTATGAAAAACAGTTGATGTGGATTGGTCTTTCTTCTGTTTTAGGCTTAAGCATATTGATTGTCGATGCCAAGTTTTTTGAAGGATTTGCTTACCCTATCTACGGGTTTTTCATGTTGTTACTTACCTGCGTACTTATTTTTGGTTCTGTACATAAAGGGGCCAGGTCTTGGTTTAATTTAGGCCCCTTCGCTTTACAACCCACAGAATTCGCAAAATTTGCCACAGCACTTGCTCTTTCTAAATTTTTCTCAGAATACCATCAAAAGAAATTCACCTCAACAGCCTATTTCAAAGCT
Source organism: Flavobacteriales bacterium (assembly GCA_020631045.1). Lineage (GTDB taxonomy): Bacteria > Bacteroidota > Bacteroidia > Flavobacteriales_G > JALEGO01 > JAHDHZ01. Next base: position 36,412 of record JAHDHZ010000019.1, read on the forward strand.
TTTTCAATCATTTTTTTACCTATCGTTCTCATTGCCCTGCAGCCTGACTTGGGCTCTTGCGTGGTATTTTTAGCATTTTATTTTGCCCTTTACCGCATTGGCTTCCCTTCTTGGATTATGATTTTAGGGTTTTTCACCTTGTTCTTATTTTTAGTTACCATTTATCTTCAGCAATACTCATGGCCTTTGACAAGTGCATTGATTATTGATGGATCTCATGTTTTAATGCTCTTGCTTTGCCTGATTGCCTTTTTGGCTTATCGCTTTTCAAAGCGTCAAAAATTAAAAATCCCGAAAACCTTATTTTTTTTGTTTTTGATTCCTTCATTAATTTTCACAATGACAGTGAATTACACCTTTAACAACCTTCTTGAAAATCGACATCGAGACCGTATTCATGAGCTGCTGGGCATCTCTCACGACCCATTAGGCGTAGGATACAACGTTCATCAATCAAAAGTTGCTATTGGTTCGGGTGAATTTTTGGGCAAAGGATTTTTACAAGGCACTCAAACTAAATACAATTTTGTACCTGAACAGCGCACCGATTTCATTTTCTGTACCATTGGTGAAGAGTGGGGATTTATTGGCAGTTTTGTTGTCATTGCACTATTTGTCACTTTACTCACCTTGATTATTCAATCTGCTGAACGACAAAAATCAGTCTTTAGTAAGTTCTACGGTTATTCTGTTGCAAGTATCTTATTCTTTCACTTTACCATCAACGTAGGCATGACTGTCGGATTGGTTCCTGTTATTGGCATTCCTCTGCCTTTTTTTAGCTATGGTGGATCGTCTCTTTGGGCCTTTACAATTCTGCTATTTATCTATTTAAAATTAGACAGCGAACAGAAATTTATCCTTGGCTAGTCTGCCTGCCTAGAAGCTTCTATATTCTGAAAAGCTTTTTCTTGATTGGCTCTTGTGTAGCAAGCTCTACAAAGAGGTTCGTATTCGTTTTTCTCACCAACCAAGACTTGAGTTTTTTCTTGAATCTTTCTGTGTGAATAAAGCGCTAAATCTCCACAAGACAAACAAACTGCCTTTACTTTGGTCACTTGATCTGCAATGGCCATTAATTTAGGCATAGGACCAAAAGGCACTCCTTTAAAATCCATATCAAGCCCTGCCACAATCACGCGCGTACCCATACTTGCCAGTTGATTACATACCTCTACCAAATGATCATCAAAAAACTGTGCTTCATCAATACCTACTACATCGATCTCTTCAGATAAGACCAAGATGTTTGCAGAACTGATCACTGGTGTTGAAGCAATCGAATTGGCATCATGAGAAACCACATCAGAATCGTGGTAGCGGTTGTCTGTTTTAGGCTTAAAAATCTCTACTTTTTGTCTTGCAATTTTTGATCTTCGCAATCTTCTGAGCAATTCTTCAGTCTTACCTGAAAACATAGATCCACAAATAACCTCGATACTTCCTCTTTTCTTTGTGGCGAATGACTGCTCAATAAACATAGATGTGATTTTTGTTAAATATAAAAGAATCCTATCTTTAAAGAAACACACTTCAATAAATGAGCATATTTTCTAAGCACATAAATGAGTTAAATAATTGTTTTTCAGAGATCAACAAGTTATCAACAAACAATAATTTTGAACAAAAAGAAGCTTTTTTTAAACTTAAATCAAAACTAAACGAAGCTCAAAAAACCCTCTTAGATCTGCAATTATCAATCGACGAAGAACTTTTAACATTTTTTAATGACAACAAGGATAGTCAAGCTAGTGTTGTAAATTTAGCACCACCTCAGATTAGTGAACAGGCCGAAAATTCAAGTGCTTCCGGCGCATTAAGTGAAGACACCTTCACTGAAACTACAGATGCTATTGCAGAACCAAAAAAAGAAAGCGCTCCTGCAAAACCAATAATAGAAAGTACTGAGCAAACCTTTTCTAAAATCACAAAAGATATTTCTAAGACAACTCCTATAATTCAAGAAGAGCCTGTTCAAATAAACGACCCCATCCAACCAACAAATACTTCTGAACCTATTCAAGAAAACATCAACGAAAAATTAGCGCAAAGCACTACAAACATTAACCAGCAACTCAGTCAAAACAAAGAGGGGCTAGCACATTTTAATTTTGATGTAAACGATCGTGTATTTTTTCAAAAAGAATTATTCGATGCCGACCCTTATCAGTTTCATGTTTCTTTTAAAAAGATTCAGAAATGCACCTCTCAAGATGAGCTGAAAACCTTATTTGATCAAGAGTTTGCAACTCAATTTGATTGGAGTGAAAAACAAGCAGCTGTCACTAAACTTTTTGATCTATTATCTGAACAATTATCATGAATAACTTCTTTAAATCTTTCTTACTTGTACTGAGTATACTTTTTTCAAGTATTGGCCACGCTCAGATTTTCACCCCAGTCACCTGGAGTTTTTCTTCTGAAAAAATTCAAGACAACACCTATGAGCTTCAATTAAAAGCAAGTATTGAAAAAGGCTGGCATTTATATGCGCAAAATATCGAAGAGGGTGGGCCCATTCCGACGACTTTTACTTTTAAAGAAAATCCAAACACCAAACTTATAGGCAACGTCTTAGAACCAAAAGGGCACACAGAATACGACCCAAACTTTGACATGCAGCTCACTTGGTTTGAAAACAATGTCATTTTTACTCAAAAAGTAAGTGCATTAAACGATACCAAACTAGAAGGAGAAGTAGAATTCATGGTCTGCGATGATGAAAAATGCTTGCCTCCTGAATACGTTGAATTTTCTTTTGACTTAAAAGCCCACCCCACAACCCCCGCTCCCAACACCTCAACAACAGAGTCACCTGCATCTTCCACTAAAAACCCTTCACCCCCAGCAACCCCCACTACATCCAACCAAAACAACACTACTAACAACACCCCCAACCCAAATCAAGACCCCCTAAAAACAACCTCTTCTTCGACTCCTACTACATCAGAAAGCAGACATAGCGCTACAGAAGCCCCCTCAACCCTTAAAACTGACACCAAAGCACCCTCCTCCACCCAAAATACCTTTGAATACAACAAAGTCAGTGTCAACCTAGAGGCCCCTCTAGCCGATTGCGCCATTAAATCTGCCAACGTACAAAAAGCCTCGATCTGGGGCATTTTCATCTTAGGATTCTTGGGCGGACTACTTGCTTTATTGACTCCATGTGTGTTTCCAATGATTCCGCTCACGGTGAGTTTTTTCACCAAAGACTCAAAGGCAAAAGGCTTGAGCAACGCCTTTTTATACGGCTTTTTTATTTTAGCGGTATACTTGTTGTTGAGCATTCCTTTTCACTTGTTAGACAGCATTGACCCTAACATTTTAAATACCATTTCGACTAACATTTATTTGAACCTTGCCTTTTTTGTGATTTTTATCTTTTTCTCCTTTTCGTTTTTTGGTTATTATGAAATCACTTTACCCTCATGGCTTTCAAACAGGGCTGACAGTGCATCTTCTTCAGGTGGCGTAATTGGCATCTTTTTTATGGCCATTACTTTAGCATTAGTTTCTTTTTCATGTACAGGGCCTATTTTAGGCTCGCTCTTAGCAGGCTCTTTAAGTTCTAATGGAGGTGCCTGGCAATTAACCTCTGGCATGGCAGGATTTGGCCTTGCTCTAGCCCTACCCTTTGCTTTGTTTGCGGCATTTCCATCATGGCTCAACAACTTGCCTAAATCGGGTGGATGGCTCTCTGATGTCAAAGTCTTATTGGGTTTTATTGAAGTGGCTTTGGCTTTCAAGTTTTTGTCAAATGCAGACTTGGTTAAGCATTGGAAAATACTGCCCTACGAACTCTTTTTAGCCATTTGGATTTTAGTATGCATTGGTGTGTTGCTTTATTTGTTTAATATCTTAAAATTTCCGCATTCTTCACCCTTTAAAAAGTGGGGATTCGCCCGAGTTTTACTGGTTATATTTTTTGGATGTTCTACCCTGTATTTATTCAGCGGATACAAATACGAAGACTCAACCAAAACCTTCAGCTCTCTCCCTCTTTTAAGTGGATTAGCCCCTCCTGCTGGATACAGTTATATACACCCCAACCACTGCCCTTTAAACTTGAATTGCTTTCACGATTACAATGAAGGCTTGGCTTATGCCAAAAAAGTAGACAAACCCATCATGCTTGATTTTACAGGATGGGCATGTGTGAATTGCAGAAAAATGGAAGAAAACGTTTGGAAAGACCCAGCCGTTTTTAAACTTATCAATGAAGAGTATGTATTGATCTCTTTATACGTTGATGATAGAGAAAAATTACCACAAGAGCTTCAGCATACTTACACAACCAAACAAGGCAAGAAAAAGAAAATTAGAACCGTAGGTGATCAATGGGCTACTTTTCAAACCGAGACCTTTAACAACAACTCTCAGCCTTGGTATCCTCTTTTAAGCCCAGATGAGCAGCTCTTAATTTCTCCGGTTGGAAACACTCCTGAAATTGAAAAATTTAAAGCATATTTGCAGTGTGGACTTACGGCCACCAAGAAAGAAAATAACTAATTATGGGAAGTACTACTGATATTAAAAATGGGGTTTGCATGCGCTTCAATAACGGCATTTGGACCGTAGTTGAATTCTTACACGTAAAACCAGGAAAAGGGCCTGCTTTTGTAAGAACAAAGCTTAAGAATTTAGAGTCAGGTAAAGTTGTAGACAACACCTTTCCTTCAGGGGCTAAAATTGATGTAATTCGCGTCGAGCGTAGAAAATATCAATTCTTGTACAAAGAAGGTGACACTTATCACATGATGGACACTTCGAACTACGAGCAAATCACCATTGAGAAAAACCGCATCAATGCCGCTGACTTTTTAAAAGAAGAAGATACTGTAGAAATGTTGTTCAACACTGCTGATGATTCTATTTTAACTTGTGAGTTAAGAGCACATGTTGAACTAGAAGTTACTTACACTGAACCAGGATTAAAGGGCGATACTGCTACCAATGCTCTAAAGCCTGCAAAAGTAGAAACAGGTGCTGAAGTAAAGGTGCCTTTATTCATCAGCATCGGAGATCGCGTGAAAATAGACACCAAAAAAGGTGCATATATGGAAAGGGTAAAATAACCCATGAAATTTGACCATCCACTTTCTACCCAAGAAATTATTGAGCTTACGGGAGCTCAGATCATTTATGATGCTAAACAACCTATACTTGGGGCAAATGAGCTAAATGTAGCCGAAGACTCAGACTTAGTATTTGTTGATCATCCTAAGTATTTTCAAAAGGCTTTAGATTCAGCGGCAAGCTGTGTAATCTTAAATGAAAAAATTGAGTACTCTGGCTCAAAAACCATACTGTTTCACACAGACCCTTTTTCAGCATTCACAAGTGTTTTAAACCAATACAGAAGCACTACTCGTACCAAAGTCTTTAACAATTCAGCTGGCAATATTGATGCCTCTTCTATCATTCAACCAGGTGTTTTTATTGATGAACATGTGCAGATTGGTAAAAACTGTCTAATTCACTCAGGAGTAGTAATTTACGATCACGTGCACATCGGCGATAACGTAATTATTCATGCCAATACGGTAGTGGGCAGTGATGCTTTTTATTACAATAAAAAGTCGTCTTATAGAAAATTTACCTCTGCAGGCACTGTAATCATTGAAGACAATGTTGAGATTGGTGCTTTGTGCACCATAGATAAAGGCGCCACCGGGCTTACCAAAATTGGCAAAGGCACAAAAATTGACAATCAAGTACACATTGGGCACGATACAATTATTGGCGAGCATTGTTTGTTTGCCTCTGGGGTTGGCATCGCTGGAGTGTGCAGCATTGGCAATAACGTTACCCTTTGGGGGCAAGTAGGTGTAAGCAGTAAAATTTCTATCGAAGATAATGTGACCGTGTTGGCTCAATCAGGCGTAAGTAAAACCTTAAAAAAGGGCGGCACTTACTTTGGATCTCCGGCTGTTGAAGCACGCCAAAAAATGAAGGAAATGGCTACATTGAGATCTATCAGCAAATCAAAGCCTTAAAATTTTAACTCACCCCAAGAACCCTATTTTAAGAGCTCTGCGGAGTTTCTTTTGGGGGCGGTCAAAGACAAGCT